>JBIPOH010000150.1:0-7750 GCA_044379435.1 Novosphingobium sp. | reverse complement strand
CCGGTCGCCGCTGATCTTGAAGCCGATGTGGTAGATGCCGTCCGCCACGGTATCGACCGAAAGATCGCCGTAGATGTAATCGCGCCCGCCATCGCCCTGCGCATAGTGCAACCCGCTTTCGAACGCGCCTTCGTCATCCCCGTGGAGCTTGGTCCACTCGCTCAGCTTGTTGACGATGATCCACCGGTTGAGATCGACCATGTCCATCGAATCGAGCCGGTTGTCGTCGGCCACTCCGGTTTCCCGGATCGCCTGCAACATCAGCTTGGCCATGCCGTCGGCGGCCTTGGCGGCATCGTTGATCTGCTTTTGCGAAATGCGGTGGTTGAGCCCGATATCATCGAGCAGCCGCTCGGTAATGAGGTCGAGACCGGTGCCCGTGGTGCCGTGCGCCTGCGGATCGGCCTGGGCGTTCTTCAGGGTGCCCGCCGCCAGTTCGGGCGCAAGCAGCGTATTGAGCCAGTGGGCCACATCGTCCACGCCCGCGCCCCAGTAGTTCTGCGGCGACGTGACGTGACCATCCTTGATCTCGAAGGCGAGGCTGTAGAGGCTGTTCAGCACCCGGTCGGCTCCGGCGTCCCCGAACAGCCGCGTCACTGCGCCTTCGCCCGCCACGCGCTGGAAGCCGGTTTCAACCCCGTCCCTGTCTGTGCCATAGAGGGTGGTGAACTTGGCCTGCCCGGTGGTGCGCAAATAGGAATTGATCGAATAGATGTCCGAAGTGGTGATTTCCCCATCATTGGCGAGGCCAAGCGAGCGGATGGCGCTCACGATCAGGCCGTTCATGGCGTCCGCCGCTGCCGCGCCTTCACGAATCGCCGCGCCGGACGAGCCCATGTTGAGGCCATAATCGTTTGCAATCAGATCGATGGCACGATCAAGTCCTGTGCCCGTAGTGCCTGTAATCCCCATCATGCATCTCCTTGGCCTCAAGCCATATGCGCAGAGCATGCCGAAGAACGTTTTAAGTACAATGCCTGTGCAACAGCCCTAAGACATTAACCTCGACGCTTAATTTACAGGCAGGAAACCGAAATGGACTTTTTTGCTGCCAGCGAGAAAGAGCATTTTATCCCAAGCACTTGTAAACTTATACTGCGACGAAGCGAGTAGGAGGAAGCCTTGAAGCGTGAACTGAGCATCGCAGTTGTTGCACTCCTCATCGGCGCACCCCCGCTCAATTCGTTCGGGAAAACTTCCGAAATAAACGTTGAAGCGAAAATCGAACGGGATGAATGGGGCATCGCCCATGTTCACGGCCGCACCGATGCCGATGCCGTCTTCGGCATGATCTATGCGCAGGCCGAAGATGACTTCCCCCGGATCGAGCGAAACTATCTCGTCAGCCTTGGTCGTCTCGCCGAAGCCGAAGGCGAAACGGCGATGTGGCAAGACTTGCGGCAGCGTCTGTGGGTGAACCCGGCAGCGCTGGAGGCCGAATACGCCCAAAGCCCGGCATGGCTGCGCAAGCTGATGGATGCCTGGGCCGCCGGGCTTAACGCCTACCTTGCCGATCATCCGGAGGTGAAGCCCAAGGTCCTCACGCGTTTTGAACCGTGGATGGCGCTGAGCTTCACCGAAGGCAGCATCGGCGGCAATATCGAACACATCCCGCTGTCGCAGATCGAGGCATTCTATGGCCGCCGCAAGCTGGCAATGACCGACGCGGAGCTCGGCCGCCGCCTTTCGGAACCGGCTGGCTCCAACGGCATTGCCATCGCACCATCACACACGGCCGGCGGCCACGCGCTGCTGCTGATCAACCCGCACACCAGCTTCTATTTCCGCGCCGAACAGCACGTCACGAGCGATGAAGGCCTCAATGTCTATGGCGCGGCCACATGGGGGCAGTTCTTCATCTATCAGGGCTTCAACGCCAAGGCCGGCTGGATGCACACCACCAGCGGCATCGACAATGTCGACGAATTTGCCGAAACCGTGGTGCAGCAGGACGGGGCAGCGCCAGCCTACCGGATCGGCTCTGTGACCAAGCCCTTCCGCCAGGAAACCGTGACGCTGAAAGTGCGGCAGGCCGATGGCTCGCTCGGCGAACGCAGTTTCACCACGTATTCCAGCGAGCACGGTCCGGTGGTGCGCGAGGAAGGCGGCAAGTGGATTGCCGTGGCGCTCATGAACCGCCCACTGCGTGCGCTCGAACAGAGCTTTCTGCGCACCAAGGCCGACGACTTGCGCAGTTTCCTGCTGGTTGCCAACCTCAAGGCCAATGCCTCCAACAACACGCTGTTTGCCGACAGCAAGGGCGAGATCGCCTATCTTCACCCGCAGTTCGTGCCGAGCCGCGATGACCGCTTCGATTGGCGCAAACCGGTGGATGGCAGCAATCCCGCCGCGCACTGGGGCGGCCTGCACAACCTCGGCAGCATGCCCAACGTGTTGAAGCCGGCAAACGGCTGGGCCTTCAACGTCAACAATGCGCCTTGGACCGCAGCCGGGGCCGACAGCCCCAAGGCCGCCAACTATCCGCGCTATATGGACCAGGCCGGGCAGAACGCGCGCGATGCCCATGCCCGCGCCGTGCTCGAAGGCCGCCGCGATTTCACGCTCGAAGGCCTGATGGCGGCGGCCTACGATCCGGCCCTTCCCGCGTTTGACCGGCTGCTGCCCGCGCTCATCGCCGCGCACGAAGCCGCGCCCGATGAACGGCGCGACGCTCCGGTGGCGCTGCTGAAAGACTGGGATCGCAAGTGGGCGCTGAACTCCACCGCCACCACCCTTGCGGTCGGCTATGCCGAAGCGCTCTGGGCGCGGGTTTCCACCAGCAGCGATGGCGACGAGGAAAGCCTGTGGGAGCGAATGAACGGCCGCGTCACCGATGCCCAGCGGCTTGCCGCGCTGGATGATGCGGTGAACCGGCTCGTGGCCGATTTCGGCTCGTGGCACGTGCCGTGGGGCCAGATCAACCGCTACCAGAGGAACGACGGCGCGATCACGCAGACGTTCAGCGATGCCAAGCCCAGCACGCCGATCCCCTTTGCCAGCGGCAACTGGGGCTCCCTCGCCTCGTTCGGCGCGGCGCGCTATCCGGGCACGAAGCGGATGTATGGCACCAGCGGTAACAGCTTCGTCGCGGTGGTCGAATTCGGCCCCAAGGTGCGCGCCCGCGCGGTGAGCATCGGCGGCACGAGCGCGGACCCCGCCTCTCCCCATTTCGGCGATCAGGTAAGCCGCTATGCCTCGGGAGACCTGCGCGAGGTGTGGTTCTATCCCGAAGACCTCAAGGGCCACGTCGTCTCGACCAAGGTGCTCAATCGAATGCGAACAGCTCCCTGACTTGGCTCCCTGACTTCCCAAGGTCACAGGCGATAGGTACACTCGCTGCCATGGATCATATCGCCTCCGTGCTCAGCGAGCTTTCGCGCATCTACACCGCCTCGGTCGCCCGCCTGCGTGAGGATGTGATGGCCTTTGCGGCAAGCGGAACGCTCCCGCCGAAGGCACGGCGGCATGATGGCAGCTATTGCTATCCCGAACTGCGCATCCATTTCGGCGGAGAGCCGAGCATCGAGCCGACCGGGCATTCGTTCGGCCGCCTTTCGCAAAAGGGCACCTACACCTGCACAGTCACGCGCCCGGCGCTGTTTGCGGATTATCTGGCCGAACAACTGGCAATCATCCTCCAAGGCTTCGACGTGACGGTGGAGGCTGCCGTCTCGCAGCAGGAAATCCCCTTCGCCTATGTCCTCGACGGCGCGCTGGGCGCGCAGATGGGCTCGGTCGGCCCGCAGGAACTGGCGCGGCACTTCCCGAACGCCGAGCTTGCGCACATCGGCGACGAGATTGCGGACGGCGAATACAACGTGGGCGATGGGCCGCTGCCGCTCGCGCTGTTCGATGGCCTGCGTACCGATTTCAGCCTGGCGCGGCTGGTGCACTACACCGGCACCCCGGCAGAAGACTTCCAGCGCTATATCCTGTTCACCAACTATCACCGCTATGTCGATGAATTCGTGGACTGGGCGGGCCTGCAACTGGGCAGCGGCGAATACACTGCACTTTCCGGCGCGGGCGGACTGAACCTGACGGAGCGGACCGAAAATGCCCGCGCCCGGATGTCTGACACCGCGTGGCGGCGGCACCAGATGCCCGCCTATCATCTCGTCGCGCCCGATCGCAGCGGGATCACGCTCGTCAACATCGGCGTCGGCCCGTCCAACGCCAAGACGATCTGCGATCATCTGGCAGTGCTGCGGCCAGAGGCATGGCTCATGATCGGCCACTGCGGCGGCCTGCGCCCCACGCAGAAGATCGGCGATTATGTGCTGGCCCACGCCTACTTGCGCGATGACCACGTGCTCGATCCGGTGCTGCCGCCGGAAATTCCCATCCCGGCCATCGCCGAAGTGCAGGTGGCGCTCGCCCGCGCGGCAGAGATCGTGAGCGGCGCGGGCGGATCAGACCTCAAGCGGCGGATGCGCACCGGCACCGTCGTCACCACCGATGATCGCAACTGGGAACTGCGCTATTCCCACTCCGCCCGCCGCCTGAGCCTGAGCCGCGCGGTGGGGATCGACATGGAATCGGCTACCATCGCTGCCCAAGGCTACCGCTTCCGCGTACCCTACGGCACACTGCTGTGCGTCTCGGACAAGCCGCTCCACGGCGAACTGAAACTGCCCGGCCAAGCCAACCGCTTTTACGAGGAAGCGATCTCCAGCCACCTCGCCATCGGCACGACGGCCTGCGCGCTGCTGCGGGCGGAGGGCGCGAAACTCCACAGCCGCAAACTGCGCGCGTTCAACGAGCCGCCGTTCCGCTGACGCTGCGGCTTAGGGTGTCTTTGCTGCTGCTGCCTTCAACAGTGGCACGGGGTCGACGGAAACAACCCCCGGCGTCGCAGCCGCGAAATGGCGCAGCCAGTAGCCGTGGCCCGCGCCATAGAGGACCAGCACGCGGTCTCCGGGCTTCGCGACGGACAGCAACTTGCCCCAGATCTTGGCATTGCGCAGATACCACATGGCGTTGAGATCGGCGCCTGCCTGAGCGTCGCGATCGCCGATGCGCAGCCACATGTAGTAATCGTCCATCCGGGTGTAGGCCGAAAGGGTGTTCACCCGCAGCAGCAGTTCGGCCACGCTTGCGGTTTTCTGATCGGCTTCGAACTTGGCCAGCATTTTGCGGAGCGCGGCCTGGGGCTCATCGATGAGGGCCTGCTGGCCAAACTTCTGCGCAGCGGCCTGCATCTGATCATAAGGGAAGTAGTCCGGCTCACCCGATGCCGGCTGTTCATCGATACCGCTGACAAGGGGCAGATTGGCAAGCTGTGCAACGCGGTAGCCGATCTGGGAAATCTCGTTGGCATCGGTCAGCAGCTTGGCCGGGGTGAAGGCGGCGTAATCGGCAACAGCCAGATCGGGCCCGCTGCTTTCCCGCTCGACCATCACGCGCGTGGGCCGGAAAGTGAGCAGCGCCTGCGCCACCGCATCCAGCTGGCGCTGCTTTTCCGGAGTCAGCACGCTATCGACCTGTACGTTGTTCACATCGAGCCCGGGATTGCCGAAGTGATAGGCACCGAGGATCATCACCTCGATAGGCGGCTGCGCAGCATACGCGGGGATGGCAAGGACAAGCGAACCCAGCAGAGAGAGCAGAGATTTGAGCATGGTGTGGTCCTACATGGGTCTCGCGAGAGTGGTATCGAGCTTGCCCCTAGACCACGTTCGGCAGTTTCCCTCCCCGAGCGAGCTCGGGGAGGAATAGCCCTCACCACCCGCAATCCTGCCCTTTGTTCTGCGCCTCCAGCCACTTTTGCAGCGGGGCGAAGTAGCGGATCATGGCTTTGCCGCTCATCTCGCGGCTGCCAGTGAAGGCTTCCAGGGCGTCGGGCCATGGCTTGCTGGCGCCCATCTCAAGCATCGCATTCAGCTTCGCGCCGACGGCCTTGTTGCCATAGAAGCTGCAGCGGTGAAGCGGGCCCTTCCAGCCGGCTTCGCGGCAGGCGGCTTCATAGAACTGGAACTGCAGCACGCGGGCGAGGAAGTAGCGCGTGTAGGGCACGACGGCGGGAATGTGGTATTTCGCGCCGGCATCAAAGGTATCGGCCGGGCGTTCGGCGGGCGGGACGATGCCCTGATACTGGCGGCGCATTTCGGTCCATGAGGCAGCGTAAGCCTCGGGCTTGATCTTGCCGCTGAACACGTTCCAGCGCCAACGATCAATCAGCAGGCCGAAGGGCAGGAAGGCAACCTTGTCCATCGCCTGGCGCAGCAGCAGTCCAGTGTCCTTGTCTGCGGCGGGAACCTTGGTCCGGTCCAGCAGGCCGATCTGGACGAGGTATTCGGGCGTGATCGAGAGCGCCATGGTATCGCCGATGGCTTCATGGAAGCCATCATTCGCGCCCGCCAGATAATAGGATGAAGACTGCTGGTTGTAGGCACGCTGGTAATAGTTGTGGCCGAGTTCGTGGTGGATCGTCACGAAATCATCGCCATTGACCTTGGTGCACATCTTGATGCGCAGATCGTCCTTGTTATCGACATCCCACGCCGAGGCATGGCACACCACTTCTCGGTCACGTGGCTTGGTGATCTGCGAGCGCGCCCAGAAGGTTTCGGGCAAGGGCGCAAGGCCGAGCGAGGTGTAGAACCCCTCCCCCGCTTTCACCATCTTCACCGGGTCATAGCCCTTGGCAACCAGCAGTTCGCCAACATCGTAGCCGACATCGCCGGCGCCCTTTGGCGCGACGACATCGTAGATGTTGCCCCATTCCTGCGCCCACATGTTGCCGAGCAGATCAGCGCGAATCGGGCCTGACTTGGCCTGCACGCTGTCGCCGTATGTCTCGTTCAGCTTGGTGCGCGTGTAGCAGTGAAGCTGCACGTAGAGCGGGCGAACCTCGTTCCAGATCTTCTCGGTCAGCGCGGCGAAGGCTTCCGGGTCCATATCGTAGTTTGAACGCCACAGCGCGCCGGTATCGGCAAAGCCAAGTTCGCGCGCACCGGCGTTCGAAAGCTCGACAAGGCGGGCGTAATCGGCCTTCATCGGCTTGCCCACGCTGTCGTGCCAGGACAGCCACATTTCCTTGAGGTTTTCGGGATTGCGATTGGTGCCCATCGCTTCTTCGATGTCGCTGCCATTGATCGGCGCGCCGTTCAGCGTGCCATGGCCCTTGCCGTAAAGGCCCTGAATGCGCGCCTGCCGGGCGCCGTATTCGTCAGCGGCGCCGGGGGTGGTGGGCACGGGGCTGGTAATCTGGGTGCGCATCATCACCAGCTTGCGCTGGTCTTCGGCGGTGAGGCCCGGAACCTTGGCCATGCGCGCGGCTTCCGCCGCGGTGCGCACCATCAGCGTGTTGTATTCGGCATTGGAGGCCGCGACGAGGGCTTCGGTATCGTCGGTAATGTTGGTTTCGTAGACCCACTGGATGCGGCCGGTGCGGACTGTCTGATCGAAATTGGCCTGATCGGCAGCCTTGATCCACGCCTGCGCGGCGGCTGCATCGTTGGCTGGGGCGGCCTGCTGGGCGAGCGCAGGCGCGGCGACGCTCGCAGCGGCAAGGGCAGCAAGGGAGACGGCAAAAGCCACCGGTCTATTCATGGGAAGGCTCTCCAACGGATGCAGATGGGCCGCAGCGTCAGCAGCCCCTGGCAGCACCGATAGCTGCGCAGCAAGCAGCGTCAAGCAGTCAGAAATGAAACCAGTTCGGCGCCCAGTGCGGGCTCGGTCACGCTGCTCATGTGCGTGCCGGGGATCACGGCGCGCACGCCGTAAGGGAGCGCCTCGGCAAGGCGGT
>JBIPOH010000155.1:0-7467 GCA_044379435.1 Novosphingobium sp. | reverse complement strand
TCCCAAGCGCGTCACCCAGCGCGGGATGATGGCGGCAGACCGCAGCCACTTGCCGCTCAAGCTCAACACCGCAGGCGTGATTCCGCCGATTTTCGCCAGTTCGCTGCTGCTGCTGCCGCTCACGGTCACGCAGTTTGCCGGAAACTCTGTCTCGCCCGATAGCACGTGGGGGCAAGTGATCGTCGGGCTGAACCAGTATCTTGGCCACGGCAAGCCGGTCTACATGGTGTTCTATGCGCTGGGGATCATATTCTTCAGCTTCTTCTACACCGCGATCGTGTTCAACCCCGAAGAGACGGCGGACAACCTGAAGCGCAATGGCGGGTTCATCCCCGGCATCCGTCCGGGCAAGAACACCGAAAAGTATCTCGATTATGTGCTGACGCGCATCACCGTGCTGGGCGCTGCCTATATCACCGCAGTCTGCGTGATACCCGAGGCGATCATGGCGGAAACCGGCATGGGCTCGCTGTTCTTCGGCGGCACCAGCCTGCTCATCGTGGTCAACGTGACGGTCGATACCATCACCCAGATCCAGTCGCACCTGCTGGCGCACCAGTATGGCGATCTTATCAAGAAGGCCAAGCTCAAGGGCCGCATGCGTTAAAAGACGGCCCGTGGACCGGGGCGGTCCAACGGGCGGGGCAAGAGGGGATTGCAGGCGTGAACATCATCCTGTTGGGGCCGCCGGGAGCCGGCAAGGGAACCCAGGCGCAGCGACTTGTCGAGCGCCATGGCATGAAGCAGCTTTCCACCGGCGACATGCTGCGCGCGGCCGTGAAGGCCGGCACGCCTGTCGGCCTCAAGGCCAAGGCCGTGATGGAAGCGGGCGAGCTGGTCTCCGACGAGATCGTCTCGGCGCTGATCGGTGACGAGCTGGATGCCATGCCCGCAGGCATGGGCGCCATCTTTGATGGCTATCCGCGCACCGCGCCGCAGGCTGCTTCGCTGGAAGCCATCCTCGCCTCGCGCGGGCGGGCGCTTGATCACGTGATCGAACTCGAGGTCAACGAGGACGCGCTCGTCGAGCGCATCACCGGGCGCTATACCTGCGCTTCATGCGGCAAGGGCTATCACGACACGTTCGAAAAGCCTGCTGTGGAAGGCACCTGCGACAAGTGCGGGGGTCACGAATTCAAGCGCCGCCCGGATGACAACGAGGAAACCGTGCGCACGCGCATGGCCGAATACCGCGCCAAGACCGCGCCGATCCTGCCGATCTACGAAGCGCGCGGGATTGTCAGCCGGGTAGACGGAATGGCGGATATGGACGCCGTGACAGGTGCCATCGAGGCCATTCTCGTATAGGGTCCCGCATGCCGGTACCGATCAGGGTGCCGTAGCGGGGAGTGCGGTCATGCAGACCACCGGGCGTTTGCTATCTGGCGCGGGTATCGCGGCGGCCATGAGCCTTGCCTTGAGCGCGCCCGTTGCCCGGGCCGAAGTTGTTGCCAGCAGCGAATCCGGATTTGTCGTGCGCCTTGCCAGCGAAGTTACTGCTCCTGCGGCTGAGGCGTGGAAATCGGTCCTCACCCCGGCGCAATGGTGGCAGAGCCAGCACACCTTTTCGGGCGACGCGGCCAATCTCGTGCTCGATAGCCAGGTCGGCGGCTGCTTCTGCGAAGTCTTGCCCCGCCCGGAAGGCGCTCCTCCCACGCAGAAGCCGGGCGGTGTCCAGCACATGCGCGTGATTTACATGGAGCCGCCGCGGGCGCTGCGTCTGGCCGGTGCGCTGGGGCCGCTGCAGAGCGAGGCGCTGGCGGCAACGCTGACGATTACGGTCAAGCCCACGGATACCGCGGCGGGCAAGGGCTCACGCATCCTGTTCGAATATGTCGTGGGCGGCTTCATGCGCTACAAGGTGGAGGACATCGCTGCGGCGGTGGACCGTATGCTGGCTGCGCAGCTTGCGAGCCTGTCGAGCAAGCTCGGCCCGGTGACTGCGCCTGTTAGCGCTCCTGCCCCAGCTGGCGGCGCCGTGGCTGGGCCGCCAGCACCCGAAGGCGAGCTTCCGCCGTCGGGGCCGCTTTCCACGGCAGTCGCTCCGCTGAGCGGGGTCGAAAGCTATAGCCTGCCGCCCAAGGGCGGCGCCGCAGTATCCAGACCGGCGCCTAAGCCCGCGCCTGCGCCTGAAGCGCAGCCTGCCCCGACGCTGCCTGCAAAGGCCGATGGGCCGTCATCTGCGCCGCCAGCGACTGCGGCGGCAAAACAACCATCTGCTGCATCGGCAAAGCCGTCCGCTGCGCCAGCGGCAAAGCTGGGTATGAAACCGGCCTATCTGCCGTCGGGCAAGTCCGCTGCCAAGGCCGCCACCAGCTCCGCAGTTGCCGCCAAGCCTGCCGCCAAGTCTGCCGCTGGGCCCGCTTCCAAGGCTCCGGCAAAGACCGCCGCCAAGGCGCCTGATCCGGAAGCAGAAGCCCGCCGCGAGGCCAATGCGATGTTCGATGCGGCACTGACTACGCCCGCCAATCCCTGAAGTGGCGCTGCGATCCGCCCAGTGTGCGGTTCAGTGTGGGGTGCAGTGCGCTGGCGCACTGACGAACCCAATAAAACCCGCTAGAACTCGCCGCAGGGGCACGCGCGACTCGTCAGGCAGGACCAGGTGGGCAGCGTTCTCCTCGCGGGTCGCACGCAAGCCCGAAAGCTGATCATCGGCTTTCGCAAAGGGGGAGAATGCTGTGGCCGTTTCCGATCACGTCGACCTGTCGACCTTCATGCAAGGCGTCAAGAAGCGCAACCCGTACCAGCCTGAGTTTGTCCAGGCAGTGCAGGAAGTTGCCGAAGACATCTTCGAGTTCATGGCGGACAAGGAGCAATATCACTCGCAGCAGATCCTGCGCCGCATCGCCGAGCCGGATCGCGTCGTCTCGTTCCGCGTCTGCTGGGAAGACGATGCCGGCAACATCCGTGTCCAGCGCGGCTGGCGTGTGCAGAACAACAACGCGATTGGCCCCTACAAGGGCGGCATCCGTTTTCACCCCTCGGTGACCGAAAGCGTGCTCAAGTTCCTCGCGTTCGAACAGACCTTCAAGAATGCGTTGACCGGCTTGCCGATGGGCGGCGGCAAGGGCGGTTCCAACTTCAATCCCAAGGGCAAGAGCCCGCGCGAGATCATGCGCTTCTGCCAGTCCTTCATGACCGAGCTTTATCGGCATATCGGCGCGGACGTCGACGTACCGGCGGGCGATATCGGCGTGGGCGGGCGCGAGATCGGTTACATGTTCGGCCAGTACAAGCGCATCACCAACCACTTCACCGGCGTGCTGACGGGCAAGGGCCTCGAGTGGGGCGGCTCGCTTATCCGCACCGAGGCGACAGGGTATGGCGCGGTCTATTTCCTCGCCAACATGCTGGCGACAAAGGGTGAAGACCTCACCGGCAAGACCGCGGTCATTTCCGGTTCGGGCAATGTTGCCACCCATGCGGCGGAAAAGATCGTCCAGCTGGGCGGCAAGGTCCTCACCCTCTCGGATTCGGGGGGGTACATCCATGATCCGGACGGCATCGATCAGGACAAGATCAACTGGGTTAAGGACCTCAAGAACGTCCGCCGGGGCCGGATCGAGGAGTATGTCGCAGCGTTTCCCAAGGCGAGCTTCGTGGCGGGCAAGACCCCCTGGGGTGTCCCCTGTGATGTCGCGCTGCCCTGCGCCACGCAGAACGAGCTGCTGGGCGAGGACGCGAAGATGCTGGTCGCCAATGGCTGCAAGGCGGTGGCCGAAGGCGCCAATATGCCGACCGATCTGGACGGCGTGCACACCTTCAAGGCCGCAAAGATCCTCTATGCGCCGGGCAAGGCCAGCAACGCGGGCGGCGTCGCGGTTTCGGGCCTCGAGATGAGCCAGAACTCCGAACGCCGCTCGTGGAAGGAGGAGGAGCTCCAGCAGATGCTCAAGGACATCATGCTCGGCATCCACCAGTCATGCCTCACGTATGGTGATCAGGGCGGCGGCTATATCGATTATGTGAAGGGCGCGAACATCGCCGGCTTCAAGAAAGTGGCCGACGCAATGCTGGCTTTCGGCGTCGTCTGAGAACAAGGAGAGGGGAGGGGACGCGCGGTGCGCACTCCTCCTCTCAACCTGCCCGCAAACTTTGCGCCCGTACCACCAGTGCCACGCCCGCTGCCGCCAGCGCGATCGGGATCAGCAGAGCCACGCCCGTGGCATAGCTTCCTGTCGCATCGGCGAGGATGCCCCAGGTGATCGGTCCGATGAAGGCGCCGCACTGGGCCACGGTGTTGGCCATGGCGAGCCCGGCTGCGCGGTCGCCTTCTGGGATCAGGCGGCTCAGCACCGCCAGCGGCAGCATCCCCGCCGTCTGTGCGGCCGCGATGAACACCACATAGCCGCTGATCGTGCTGGCGGGGCTGCCGCCCAGCCACAGCACGGCAAGGCCCATAGCGGCCAGCACCATGAAACTGGCATACGTCACCAGCGTCCGCGCCGTGGTCCGCCCTGCCAGAATGCCCACGAGCAGAAGCCCGAGCATGATGCCCACGCCGCCCGCCGATACGATCCGGCCAACGCCGGCCACATCCAGCCCGGCATCGCGAGCCAGCAGCTTGGGCGCGGAGAACACGATCGCGTTGATCGCCACGTAATTGAGCGCATTGGCCGTGCCCAGCAGCAGCACGAAGGGATTGCCCAGCGCGCGCAGCACATTGTGCGAAGGCGGGCCTGCTGCGGCTGCATCCTGCGTAAGCATGCCGTCCAACCAGCCGCGCTCGGCTTCGTTCAACCAGGGCGCGGTGGCGGGGCGGTCGGGCAGGGCGGTGATCAGCACCAGCGCCAGCAGCACCGAAGGCAGACCTTCGATCACCAGCAGCCATTGCCAGCCATGCAGACCCAGCCAGCCATCCAGCGCCAGCAGCGGCGCGGCGATGCTGCCCATCGCGATATACGATAGCGGCAGCGCGACATAGAACCGGCTGATCGCCCAGGCGCGATGCTCGCCGGGAAACCACGTGGACAGATAAAGGATCACGCCCGGATAGAACCCGGCCTCCGCTACGCCGAGCGCAAAGCGCATCGCGTAGAACTGCACTGGCGTCTGGACGAAGGCGGTGAGGATCGAAATCACGCCCCATGTCAGCATGATCCGCGCCAGCCACACCCGCGCCCCGAAGCGCACCAGCAGCAGGTTGGACGGTACCTCCAACAGTGCATAGCCGAGGAAGAAAGCCGATGCGCCGATGCCGTAAACGGTTTCGCTGAAACCCATATCGGCGTTCATCGTTGCAGCGGCAAAACTGATGTTTGCCCGGTCGACCACCGCCACGAAATAGCTCAGCAGGATCAGCGGCAGCGTGCGCAAGGCGATCTTGCGGATCAATGCGCGTTCATTCACCGCCGCCGTCATCCGCCATTGTCTCCGATTTTCCCCATGCTTCAGGCTAGCAGGGCAAGCCAAAACGGCAAGCGGGCCGCCGCCAGTCGCGCTCTGGTGCAGCGGAGACCTTTGACCTTGCCGCACCAATACGGTATAACTCCTCCATCAGGACGAGAGGCTGCGCTGGCGGGGCGCGAAGCCCCGTTTCCGCGTGTCTTAGCGGTTGACGCTGTGTCCGAATCGTCCTAAGCGCGCCATTCACTCGATACGACAAGGGCTATTGCGCCAGTACGGAACCTGCGGGTTTTTTCTGGCGATGTCTGATCCGTTATCGGGTGTATCGCGATGAGATGGGGTCTGGCCCGGCGCTTTCAGGCGTTGCCGTCATCACCCTGTGGAGCATGGAGAAACAAGTGGCTCGTATTGCCGGGGTCAATATCCCCACCAACAAGCGCGTGATCATTGCGCTGACTTACATTCACGGTATCGGTGCGCACAAGGCCAAGCAGATCGCCGACAAGCTCGGGATCGATCATACCCGCCGCGTGCAGGATCTTTCGGACGCCGAAGTGCTCCAGATCCGTGAAA
Organism: Novosphingobium sp.; assembly: GCA_044379435.1. Taxonomy (GTDB): domain Bacteria; phylum Pseudomonadota; class Alphaproteobacteria; order Sphingomonadales; family Sphingomonadaceae; genus Novosphingobium. Next base: position 1,548 of record JBIPOH010000155.1, on the reverse strand, counting down.
CGATCGACGCGGATCACACCGTTGAAGGCGATCTTCGCCGCGAAACCGCGATGAACATCAAGCGCCTGATGGACCTGGCCTGCTACCGCGGCCTGCGTCACCGCAAGGGCCTTCCGGTCCGTGGTCAGCGCACGCACACCAACGCCCGCACCCGCAAGGGCAAGGCCAAGGCGATCGCCGGCAAGAAGAAGTAAGGCGGCTTTTCGGCCCCGACTTCCAGGCACTTTTTTCGACAGGAATCCAAGACAATGGCCCGCGAACCTCAACGCATTAAGCGGCGCGAGCGCAAGAACATCACCAGTGGTGTCGCGCACGTCAACGCCAGCTTCAACAACACCATGATCACCATCACCGATGCTCAGGGCAACGCCATCTCGTGGTCGTCCGCCGGCGCGATGGGCTTCAAGGGTAGCCGCAAGTCGACGCCCTATGCTGCGCAGGTTGCGGCTGACGACGCGGGAAAGAAGGCCGCTGAACACGGCGTTCGCACGCTCGAAGTCGAAGTGAAGGGCCCTGGTTCGGGCCGCGAAAGCGCACTGCGCGCGCTGCAGGCGGTCGGCTTCACCATCACCGCAATCCGCGACGTGACGCCGATCCCGCACAATGGCGTTCGCCCTTCCAAGCGTCGTCGCGTCTGATCCTGCCTCTGGCGGGCCAATGCGTGGGGCGCGTCCCGCGTGTCAGGCCCGCCCAATATTCTGATCGGTGACGGCTCCATGGCCGATCACCGGCATCCTCCGATAACCCTAGGGGAATTCCATGTCCGTCAACATCAAGAATTGGCAGGAACTGAAGAAGCCCAACACTCTCGAGATCAAGTCTGGCAACGATTCCAAGCGCCGCGCGACATTCGTCGCCGAGCCGCTGGAGCGTGGCTTCGGTCTCACCCTCGGCAACGCGCTGCGCCGCGTGCTGCTGTCCTCGCTGCAGGGCGCGTCCGTCACCTCGATCAAGATCGAGAACGTGCTGCATGAATTCTCGTCGCTCGCTGGTGTACGCGAAGACGTGACCGACATCGTGCTCAACGTGAAGCAAATTGCGCTGCGCATGCAGGGCGAAGGCCCCAAGCGTCTCCAGCTCTCGGCCACTGGCCCGGGCGAAGTGAAGGCGGGCGACATCGCGGTGAGCGGCGACATCGAGGTCATGAACAAGGACCTCGTGATCTGCAATCTCGATGAAGGCGCGACCTTCAACATGGAACTGACCGCCGACACCGGCAAGGGCTACGTTCCCGCCGTGTCGAACCGTCCGATCGATGCGCCGATTGGCCTGATCCCGGTCGATTCGCTCTATTCGCCGGTCCGTCAGGTTTCCTACAAGATCGACAACGCCCGCATCGGCCAGGAGCTTGACTACGACAAGCTCAGCCTGATGGTCGAAACCGATGGCACCGTGACCCCTGAAGATGCCGTGGCCTATGCCGCGCGCATCCTGCAGGACCAGCTCTCGCTCTTCGTGCACTTCGATGATCAGCTGCCCACTGGCCACGTGCCGGCGATGGCAGGCGGCATGGCGGTTCACACGCCCGAGGAAAGCGACGCGAACCAG
>JBIPOH010000149.1:0-7844 GCA_044379435.1 Novosphingobium sp. | reverse complement strand
CTTCCGCGCTGTCGACCAGCAGGATCACGCCGTCGACCATCGAGAGGATGCGCTCCACTTCGCCGCCGAAGTCGGCGTGGCCGGGCGTATCGACGATGTTGATGCGCGTGCCTTCCCATTCGACCGAGGTGCACTTGGCCAGAATGGTGATCCCGCGCTCCTTCTCGAGGTCGTTCGAATCCATCGCCCGCTCTTCCACGCGCTGGTTGTCGCGGAATGTGCCGGACTGGCGGAACAACTGGTCCACCAGTGTGGTTTTGCCATGGTCGACGTGCGCGATGATCGCGATATTGCGCTGGGAATTGGACATGAAAACGCTTTCGATAGAAATCTCGGGTTCGGCGCGCAACGCAGGCAGCACGTCGTGCCCAGCGTGTCGGCCGGGACATGGGCGCGCGCTTACCTGCAATTGTGCGCTGCGGCAAGGGCGCGCTGAGGGCAGGCCTTGCCGGGGTCGCCGATTTATGGCTCAATCGCCTGTTTACGCGCCACACTTGGAGAGCAAGCGATGAACTGGATGCTCCTGCCCTACCGCCGCTATGCCGAGTTCTCCGGCCGCTCGCGCCGCCGCGAATACTGGATGTTCGTGCTGTTTTATCTGCTCGTGTTCGTGCTGCTCAATGCCCTGTTCGGCACCAACGAAGTCACGCGCACCCCCACCGGTTTCGGCTTTGGCAGCCGCCTCGTTGGCGGCGGCGGGTTCGTCGGCGGCCTGTTCGCGCTCGCCAGCTTCATTCCTGCGCTCGCTGTCTCGGTGCGCCGCCTGCACGATCAGGGCCGTTCGGGCTGGATGCTGCTGCTGGGCCTCATCCCGTTCTTCGGCGGCTTCGTGCTCTTGGTGTTCATGTGCCTCGAAGGCACGCGCGGCCCCAACCAATATGGCCCCGATCCCAAGGACCCGGGTGGGGCGGAGGTGTTTCGTTAAAGCGCCCGCAGCGCCTCTGCCGGCCGCGTGCGCAGCACCGAAAGCGATCCGGCTACCGCCAGCGCCATCACCAGCGCCACGCCGCCCGCCAGCACCGCAAAGACAAGATTCCAGTCCGGCGCCCAGTCAAACTCGAACAATTGCACGATCACGAGCCACGCCGTCCCGCCGCCCAGCACCAGTGCCACCAAGGCCAGCACGGCGCACAGCAGCGCATATTCGGTTGCCAGCAGCGCGAGCAATTGCCCCCGGCTCGCGCCCAGCACGCGCAGGATCACGCTGTCATACTGCCGCGCCGCCCGCGCCGCTGCAATCGCGCCTGCCAGCACGGCAAGACCCGCCAGCACCGCCACGCTGGCGGCGGCAAAGATCGCCGTGCCCACTTGCCCCAGCAGATTGCGCGCCTGTCCCAGCACCGGCCCGACCTCGATCACCGAGCTTTCCGGCAGCGCCTTCACCAGCCCCGAAAGGATCGCGCGGCGCACGTCGGGCCGCTTCTCCGGCGCTGCGAGCGTGATCGTCGCGGCATATGTGTGCGGCGCATCGGCCAGCGCATTGGGGCTGAACACCAGCGCATAGTTGAACCCGAACGAGGACCAGTCGATCCTTCTCAGCGAAGCCACTCGCGCCTCGCGCTCGGTGCCGAGCAGGCTGATCCGCAGCTTGTCGCCCACGTTCAGGCCGATGGCTTTCGCCTGATCGGCATCGACCGAAACCAGCGGTTCGCCCGCATAGTCCTTGGGCCACCAGCGTCCCTCGGTCAGCACGTTGCCCTGCGGAATGTCCGCAGAATACGTCAGCCCCCGGTCGCCGCGCAGCATCCATGATGCTTCGGGAATATCCTTCAGCGTCGCCACCTCAGTCATCGCCGCTTCCGGCCCGAAGGCCAGGATCGAACCGCGCATCGAAGGCACCATGCGCACCGCCGCGCGCGGCGCAGACTTTGCGACCAGCGCCGAGAACGCCTTCTGTCCTGCGCCCTTCGGCACATCGAGCACGAAGTAATCCGGCGCGCGTTCGGGCACGCGCTTGGCAATATTGGCATCAATCGAGGTCTGCACCGCCGCCAGCATCACGAAAGCCGCGAGCGCAAAGCCCAGTGCCACCACCAGCGCCGCTGTCTGCGCGCCCGGCCGGTGGAGGTTGCCCAAGGCCATGCGCAGCAGGGGGCGGGAAGGGCGGGGCAGCCGCGCCGCGCCCCATGAAAGCCCCCGCCCGATCAGCGCCAGGACCGCAAACACCGCTGCCGCGCCGCCCAGAAAGCCCGCCGCGAGCATGGGCTGCGGAGAGGTCAGCACGGCAAGGCCCGCAATCCCGCTCAGCCCAAGGCCCACTGGCAGCGCCCACAGCGGCACGCGCCAGCCAGCCCCCACCGGTGCCACCCGCGCGCGCAGCAAGGCCATCGCCGGCACCCGCCGTGCCTCCAGCAAGGGCGGCGCGGCAAACGTCAGCGCGATCAGCAGGCCATAAGCCCCCGCCACTGCCAAAGCGCCTGCGTCCGCCGTAAAGCCCGGCGGGATCGGCAGCAGTCCTTCCAGCGCCCGCGCCAGCAGCGGCGTGATGGCCACGCCCAGCGTCAGCCCCAGCGCAATCGCTGCCATTGCCGCCGCCGCGATCTGGAGCAGAAAAATCCGCACGACATCGCCCGATCCGGCGCCGAGGATCTTGAGCGTCGCGATGCTTGCCCGCCGCATCTCCAGATACGAGGAAACACCCCCGGCAATCCCGATCCCGGCAATGCCCAGCGCCGCCAGCGCCACCAGCACCAGAAACTGCCCCATCCGGTCGACAAACCGGTCCAATCCCGGCGAGGCCTTGTCGCGCGTGCGCGTCTGAAAGCCGCTGCTGGCAAACCGCGCCTTGAAATTCTTGGCCAGTGCGGCCGGGTCCGCTTCGGCGCGCAGCCGCAGCCGGTACTTCCACCGCGCCATCGAGCCGACCTGCACCAGCCCCGAAGCCTTCAGCGCCTCCTCGCTGACGATCACCGTCGGCCCCAGCGCAAAACCTTCGGAAAGGCGGTCCGGCTCGCCCGCGATCACGCCGCCGATCACCAGTTCGGCCTGCCCGATCTTCAGCCGGTCGCCCGCTTTCACCCCCAGCCGGTCGCCCACGCCGGGATCGATCCACGCGGTCATGCCCTGCGGCGCGCCTGCCTTGCGGCCGCCTTCCACGGTGAATGCTCCATAAAGCGGCCAGCGCGCATCGACCGCTTTTAGTTCCACCGGCACCGCATCGTCCGCGCTTTCCGCGCGCCGGGCCATGGCTTGCAATCGCACCCCTTGCGAAATGACACCCAGCGCCCGGATCGCCGCCAGCTCATCCGCCGCTGCTTCGCGCCCCGCCAGCGTCAGCTCCAGATCGCCGCCCAGCATGGATTGCCCGCGCGCCGCCAGTTCGCGGCTGATGCCGCCGGTCAGCGTGCCGATGGCCGAAAGCGCCGCGGTTCCCAGAACGAGGCACACGATCAGCAGCCTGAGGCCCCGAAACCGCCAGTCCAGTCCCCGCCGCGCGAGGCGCCAGGCCAAGTCCCAGCGTGTCACGATGCCGCGTCCGAGGCGATGCGCCCGTCCTCCAGCCGCACGATCCGCCCGCAGCGCCGCGCCAGCGCTTCGTCATGCGTCACCATCAGCAGAGTCGCGCCCGCTTCTGCCACTTGGGCAAACAGCAACTCTGCCACCACCTCGCCATTGGCGTGGTCGAGGTTCCCCGTCGGCTCATCGGCAAAGACCAGCGCCGGCTTGGGCGCCAGCGCGCGGGCAATGGCCACGCGCTGCTGCTCCCCGCCCGAAAGCTGCGCTGGATAATGCTCCAGCCGGTGGCCGAGGCCGACCGCTTCCAGCGCCGCGCGCGCGGTTGGCGCGGTATGGCGCATGCCGGCCAGTTCCAGCGGGGTTGCCACGTTTTCCAGCGCGGTCATCGTCGGCAGCAAGTGGAATGCCTGCAGCACCACCCCGATCCGCCCGCGCCGCGCGGCGGCCAGCGCATCTTCGGAAAGGCCCATGAAATCCTGCCCCGCCACGCTCAGCGCACCGCTGCCGGCGCGCTCCAGCCCCGCCAGCACCGCCAGCAGCGAGCTTTTGCCCGAACCCGAAGGCCCCAGCAGGGCCACCGTCTCGCCTGCTTCCACGCGCAGGCTCACCCCGCGCAGCACGTCCACGCGCGCTTCGCCTTCGCCAAGGCTGAGCGTGATATTCTGGGCGTCAATGACGGGCGAACCATGGGGGGGACTTGTCACGTGACGGTATTGGCATAGATCAGTTGCACCAAGCAACCTGCCTGCCCTTTTGACACCTGGGGATTCCCATGCGCCGCCTTGTTCCGTTCCTTGCTCTTGTCCTCGCCGCCTGCTCGGGCGGCACCCCTGCATCCGAACCCAAGGCGCAGGCCCCCCAGGCACAGGCCAGCACTTCGCCTGCCATCCCCGCAGATGCCCCGGTGATCCTCGCCTTCGGAGACAGCCTCTACGCCGGATATCGCCTCGCGCCCGGGCAGGGCTACCCGCCGCGCCTCGAAGCCGCGCTCAATGCCAGCGGCGTGAAGGCGCGCGTGGTGAACGCGGGCGTTTCGGGCGATACCACGGCGGCGGCCCGCGCACGGCTTGCCTTCACGCTGGATAACCAGAAAGTGAAGCCCGCGCTCGTCATGGTCGGCCTTGGCGGCAACGACATGCTGCGCGGCCTTCCGCCTGCTGAAACCCGCGCCAACCTCGATGCGATCCTCACCGAACTCGAAAAGCGCCAGATCCCGGCAATGCTGACGGGCATGCTGGCCGCGCCCAATATGGGGAAGGATTATGTCAGCGCCTTCAACCCTATCTACCCCGCGCTGGCCGCGAAGCACAAAGCGCCGCTCATCCCGTTTTTCCTGCAAGCGGTGATCGGCAACGATGCGCTGATGCTCGATGATCACATCCACCCCAATCCGCAGGGCGTGGACAAGATCGTCGCCGCCACGAAGGACGAGGTGGTCAAGGCGCTCAAGGCGGCGACGGCATCCTGATCCGCCCGGGCAATCCCATCCCCCATTCCGGTCCAACCCCCTTGCAAGCCCTTCAAATCCATGGCTCATTCCTGCCGGGTCGGCGGGCTGCCTGCGCGCCGCAAAGGGGGAAACCGAACATGGAATGGATGCTCATGCCCTATCGGCGTTATGCCGATTTCTCGGGCCGTTCGTGCCGCCGCGAATACTGGATGTTCACGCTGCTTTCGGTGCTCGTCGCGTTCGGCGCCGTTGTGGTGATGCTGGCAGGCGGCGTTGCGGCTGGAGAGAGCAGCGAGGGGGCCGGCCCGCTGTTCTGGCTTGGCGGCGGTATTCTTGCCCTCTGGGTGCTCGGCTCGATCATCCCGTCGATCGCGGTGCAAGTGCGCCGCTTCCACGATCAGGACCGCTCCGGCTGGATGATCCTGCTTGGCTTCATTCCCTATGTCGGCAGCATTATCGTGTTCGTGTTCATGTGCCTCAAAGGCACGCAGGGGCCCAACCGGTTTGGCCCCGATCCGCTCGATCCCTCGAACATCGATGTCTTCAGCTGAGGCAGCTCCCCCCTCCCGCCTGCGGGAGGGGGCGGGCCTGACGGGCTAAACCCGCACCGCTGCCCCATCCGCCACGCGCCACACGGCTGCGTCCGGGCCCATCGGCTCGAACGGGGCAAGCTCCGTCCCCGTCATCCACACTTGCGCGCCTGCTTCGCCCAGCCGCTCGTAAAGCGCCGCGCGCCGCACCGGATCGAGGTGCGCGGCAATCTCGTCGAGCAGCAATACCTGCGGCCGCGCGCCTTTGGTCAGCGCCGCATGGGCGAGCACGATCGAAATCAGCATCGCCTTCTGCTCCCCGGTCGAACAATCGGCCGCAGGTGCCTGCTTGGCTGCCAGCATGACGCCCAAATCATCGCGGTGCGGCCCGGTCAGCGTTCGCCCCGCCGCGCGGTCGCGCCGCCGCCCTTCGCGCAGCGCCGCGCGCAGCGCTTCTGCGTCCACCGGCCCGCCCGCCACATAGCGCAGGGCAGGCCGCGCAAACGGCGCTTCGGGCAAGCCATCAAGCGCCGCCGAGAGCCCCGCAACCAGCGCCCCGCGCGCCCGCGCAAGTTCTGCCCCCGCTTCGGCAAGCCCAGCCTCGATCCCGTCGAGCCATAGCGGATCCGGTTCACCCGGTCCTTCGAGCAAGCGGTTCCGCTCGCGCAGCGCCGTTTCATGGCGGCTCGCTGCCCTCGCGTGCCCCGGCTCCACCGCCAGCACCAGTCGGTCGAGAAACCGCCGCCGCGCGCCCGCGCCTTCGGCAAACAGGCGGTCCATCGCCGGGGTCAGCCAGGTGATCGAAAGCCATTCGCCCAGCCGCGTGGCCGGGCCGTCCGCGCCATTGATGCGCACCGTGCGCCGCCCCGGCGCGGTGGGCGAAGTGGATGTCGCCAGCGCGACATCGCCCGCTTCCAATTCCGCCGCCACGGCAAAGCTGCCATCCCCGCCGCGCCCGGCCATCTCCGCCGGTTGCGCGCGCCTCAGGCCGCGCCCGGGCGAAAGCAGGCTGATCGCCTCCAGCACATTGGTTTTCCCTGCGCCGTTCTCGCCAATCAGCACGTTGAAGCGCGCCGTCTCGTCCAGCCGTGTCGCGGCATGGTTACGAAAATCGCGCAAGGTGAGGCGGGTGAGGGGCATCGCTGGCGGCGTTAGAGCTTTTGCGCGCGCGGTGCAAAAGGCTGCAACAAATAGGGACAGTCCCCAATTGTTCCGGCAATGTTTATTGTTCCCCCCGCTCCAGCAGTCCATGCTTCTTCAGGCAGTGCCGCAACTGGTCATAGGTCAGGCCCAGTGCCTTGGCGGTTTGCCGCTGGTTATAGCGGTTGCGCCCCAGATGGTGCTCCAGAATCGCCCGCTCGTGCGCATCCACCGCGCTGCGCAGATCGGTCACCGCATCGAAATCGGTTGCAGGTATGGCAGGTGCAGGGCGCTCAAACGCCGATCCCGCAGCCTTCGCTGGTGCAGGCATCACCGCTGCCGGGCGCCACGGGCTTTCGAACGGATCGAACTGGATATGCCCGATCGCGCGGTCCGGATCGTCCCAGCGGTAGACCGCGCGCTCCACCACGTTGCGCAATTCGCGCACATTGCCCGGCCAGGCATAATCTTCCATCTGCTGCGCCACATGGGCCGCAAAGCCCGGCCACGCTGGCCAGCCCAACTCCGCCGCCATGCGCCGCCCGTAATAGTCCGAAAGCACCGCGATATCGCCTTCGCGCACCCGCAGCGGGGGCAGGGTGATCACCTCGAAGCTCAGCCGGTCGAGCAAGTCTGGGCGGAAGCGGCCTTCCTCGGCCATGCGCGGCAGGTTCTCGTTGGTGGCGGCCACGATGCGCACGTCCACCATGATCGGCTTGTTCGCGCCGATCCGTGCCACTTCGCCATATTCCACCGCGCGCAGCAGCCGTTCCTGCGCGCCCATCGAAAGCGTGCCCAGCTCATCCAGAAACAGCGTGCCGCCGTGCGCTTCTTCAAACCGCCCCGCGCGCGCCCGCGTCGCCCCGGTAAACGCGCCTGCCTCGTGGCCAAACAGTTCCGCCTCGATCAGCGTCTCGGGCAGGGCGGCGCAGTTCATCGTCACCAGCGGCTCCTGCCACCGCGTGGACAGGCGGTGGAGGCGTTCGGCGATCAGTTCCTTGCCGGTCCCGCGTTCGCCGATCACCAGCACCGGGCGGCGCATCGGCGCGGCGCGGCTGGCGCGCTCCACCGCATCGAGAAACGCGCCCGATTGGCCGATGAACTGGACTTCGCGATCCATCCCGCACTCCCCATGCGCGCCATTTCCCAAGGTCTAGCAGATTTTCCCAAGCCTAGGCAATAATTGCCACATAAGCACTTCCGCTGATCGCCCAAAACCGCGCATTTGCGCCACTTTCACAGTTTGGCACGGCTCCTGCAACACATGG
>JBIPOH010000148.1:0-7877 GCA_044379435.1 Novosphingobium sp. | reverse complement strand
GTGCGCCGGTTTTCCAGCATGTCCTTGATCAGATAGATGCGCCCGCGCGGGCTATCGTTCTCGTCGCCCAGCAGCACGTAAGTCGGGCAGGTGGCCGTGCAAAACCCGCAGTGCACGCACTTGCGGATCACGCCTTCGGACGTCGCCATCGCCGGATCGGCGAGGGCTTCAGGCGGAAAGCGCGTCTGCATCTGCATCCTCCGCAAATCGCCCGGTAGCGAACACATCCTTTGGATCGAACGCCCGCCGCACCCGTGCCTCCAGCGCCATCACGCCCGGTGCGCGCGGATGGAACGCGGCCACGCGCGCGCGCATGGCGTCAGGCGCAGCAATCAGCCGCGCTTCGCCGCCCAGCCCCGCTGCCATCTGGCGCACCGCGTCATCCTCTGCCTCACCGCAAACCCACACGCGTCCGCCGCCCCAGTCCATCGCCCACTCCGCCCCTTCCGGCAGCGCCGCAATCAGCGCAGCGGCCGCCCGCGCGGGCAGGTGGACATCCCAGCGCACACTGCCCGCCAGCCCCGCGCCGGTCATCGCCCGCTGCCACAGGGATGCTGCCTCGGCTGCGTCCATTCGCTCCACCGCGCCGTGCCCGGCCATCAACCCCGGCAAGGCCGCGCACCGCGCCGCCACCGAAGGCGCAAATCCCGCCACGCGCAGCAGCACCGTGCCATCTGCCAGCGCCGCCGCCGCCGAAACCTCGGCATTGCTCCCCAGCGCACAGGCCATCGCCGCATGGGCCGCTGCCGGAGCAAGGCCGCGCGCCGCCAGCGTGACGACTTCGCGCGGGGCGGGCAGCACCTTCAGCGTCAATTCCGCCATCGCCCCGATCCGGCCCCATGATCCGGCCATCAGCTTGGGCAAGTCATAGCCGGTCACGTTCTTGACCACCTTGGCCCCGGCCACAAACACCTCGCCGCGCCCCGAAATGGCAGTCAGCCCCAGCAAGTGATCACGCGCGCTCCCCGCCGTGATCCGCCGCGAACCCGCCACGCCTGCCGCCACCGTGCCGCCAATCGTCGCACCCGCATCGCCCCACGGCTCGAACGCCAGCATCTGGCCCTCGCCCGCTACCAGCGCCTGCACATCGGCCAGCAGCGTTCCTGCGCGCACCGTCAACACCAGTTCCGCCGGATCGTAATCGACCACACCCGTCAGCCCCGCCAGCGACACCAACTCCGCCGCGCGTGGCGCGCCAAACGCCGCCTTGGTTCCGCCCCCACACAGCTCCAACTTGCGCCCGCCTGCCGCAGCATCGGCCACCAGTTCGGCGAGGTCCGCCGCATCCCTCGGCTCCAGCATTAAAACCTCGGCAGCTCTGGATGGGGCAGCGCGCCGTGGTGAACATGCATCCGCCCCAGTTCGGCGCAGCGGTGCAGCACCGGGAACACCTTGCCCGGGTTGAGCAGCAATTCCGGATCGAACGCGCATTTCACGCGCTGCTGCTGCTTGAGGTCTGTTTCCGAAAACATCTCCGGCATCAGATCGCGCTTCTCGATCCCCACGCCGTGCTCGCCCGTCAGCACCCCGCCGACCGCCACGCACAGCCGCAGAATATCCGCGCCAAACGCCTCGGCCTTGTCGAGCTCGCCCGGCACATTGGCATCATAGAGGATCAGCGGATGCAGGTTGCCGTCGCCCGCATGAAACACATTGGCCACGCGCAGGCCGTACTCTTCGGACAGTTCCTCCATCCGCCGCAGCACATCGGGCAATCGCCGCCGGGGAATCGTGCCGTCCATGCACAGATAGTCCGGCGAAATCCGCCCCACCGCCGGAAATGCCGCCTTGCGCCCCGCCCAGAACGCCATGCGCTCCGCCTCATCTTGCGAAACGCGCGAGGTGACCGCGCCATTCGCATCGGCAATCCGCGCAATCTCGCCGATCAGGAAATCGCACTCCGCCGCCGGGCCATCGACCTCGACGATCAGCAGCGCCCCCACATCAAGCGGATAGCCCACTTGCACGAAAGCTTCGGCGGCATGGATCGCGGGCCGGTCCATCATTTCCATGCCCGCCGGGATGATCCCTTCGGCAATCACTTGCGCCACGCAGGCGCCCGCCTGTTCGGCATCGGGAAAGCCCACCAGCACCGCGCGCGCCGTCTCGGGCCTCGGCAGGATGCGCACCGTTACTTCGGTGACCACGCCCAGCAGCCCTTCCGAGCCGACGACCACGCCCAGCAGATCCAGCCCTCCCGGATCGAGATGCCGCCCGCCCAGCCGCACGATCTCCCCATCCATCAGCACCAGTTCGGCGCCCAGCACGTTGTTCGTCGTGAGGCCATATTTCAGGCAATGCACCCCGCCCGAATTTTCCGCGACATTGCCGCCGATGGTGCAGGCGATCTGGCTCGAAGGATCGGGCGCGTAATAGAAGCCGCGCCCCTCCACCGCCTGCGTGATCGCAAGGTTGGTGACACCGGGCTGCACCACCGCCACGCGGTCCGCGTAGTCGATTGCGAGCACACTCTTGAACTTGCCCAGCCCCAGCAGCACCGCATCAGCCAACGGCAGCGCTCCGCCCGAAAGCGAAGTCCCCGCCCCGCGCGGCACCACCTTCACCCCCTCGGCATGGCACCACTTCAGCACCGCAGAAACCTGCGCCGTCGTTTCCGGCAAAACCACCAGCAGCGGCGGCTGGCGATAAGCCGTCAGCCCATCCGATTCCCACGGCCGCAGCGCCTCGGGCGCATCGATCACCCCTTCTCCCGGCACGATTTCCCGCAGCGCCCGCGCGATCCGCTCGCGCTTGGCGAGCGTCGCGCTGTCCGGCACTGGCATGGCAATCGTCATCGGCGGGGTCTCCGGATCAGGCCAGCGCCTTCACCTTCTGGCGGAAGGCATGGAGCAGCGGCTCGGTATAGCCGCTCGGCTGCGATACGCCATCAAACACCAGCGCCCGCGCCGCCTGAAACGCCAGACTGCCTTCCGGATCGCTCGCCATCGGCTGATAGAGCGGATCGCCCGCATTCTGCGCATCGACCTTGGCCGCCATGCGCAGCAGCGCGGCATCAACCTGTTCCGATGTAACAACGCCGTGCAGCAGCCAGTTGGCGATATGCTGGCTCGAAATGCGCAGTGTCGCGCGGTCTTCCATCAGGCCGACATCGTTGATGTCCGGCACCTTGGAGCAGCCGATCCCCTGATCGACCCAGCGCACGACATAACCGAGAATGCCTTGCGCATTATTGTCGATCTCGGCCTGAATATCCGCCTCCGACCAATTCTGGCCTGCTGCGACCGGAATGGTCAGCAGGGCATCAAGGCTGGCGATTCCTTCGGCGCGGCGCTCCACCTGCCGCGCGAACACATCGACCTGATGGTAATGCGTCGCGTGCAGCACGGCGGCAGTCGGCGAAGGCACCCAAGCGGTGTTCGCGCCGGTCTTCGGATGGCCCACCTTCTGCACCAGCATGTCGGCCATGCGGTCGGGCATCGCCCACATGCCCTTGCCGATCTGCGCCTTGCCCGACAGCCCTGAGGCCAGCCCGATCTGCACGTTGCGATCCTCGTAGGATGTGATCCAAGGGCTCGTCTTCATGTCGCCCTTGCGCAGCATCGCGCCCGCCTGCATCGATGTGTGCATCTCGTCACCGGTGCGATCCAGGAAGCCGGTGTTGATGAACATGATGCGGTCCTTCACCGCGTGGATGCAGGCGGCAAGGTTCGCGCTCGTCCGGCGCTCCTCGTCCATCACGCCGATCTTCAGCGTGTGGCGCGCAAGGCCCAGCACGTCTTCCACCGCATCGAACAGATCGTTGGCGAACGCCGCTTCTTCCGGCCCATGCATCTTGGGCTTCACGATATAGACCGAACCGGTCCGGCTATTCCGCCGCGCGCCATTGATATCGTGCATCGCGATCAGGCTGGTGACGATCCCATCCAGAATCCCCTCCGGCGCCTCGCCCCCACCCGGCAGCAGCACCGCCGGATTGGTCATCAGATGCCCCACATTGCGCACCAGCAGCAGCGAGCGGCCATGCAGCGTTAGCGCGGAGCCATCGGTCCCGGCATAGACGCGGTCCGCATTCAGCCGCCGCGTCATCATCGCGCCGCCCTTCTCGAAGGTGTCCTCAAGGTTGCCCTGCATCAGCCCGAGCCAGTTGGCATAGGCCGCCACCTTGTCCTCGGCATCCACCGCCGCGACCGAATCCTCGCAATCGCAGATGGTGGAAATCGCCGCTTCCATCACGACGTCGGCAATCCCCGCCGGATCGTCCTTGCCGATGGGATGCGCCGGGTCGATCACCACTTCGATGTGGAGGCCGTTGTGGCGGAAAAGAAGGTTTGCGCCCGCCCGGCCGACCAGCTGGCCTGCATCCTTCAGCAGCGGTTCGCCGCCGATCCAGTCGGCCCAGGAACCGGCCGCCAGCGGCACCGCCTCATCGAGAAACGCCTTGGCCCAAGCAATCACTTGGCCCCCGCGCACCGGGTCATAGCCCTTGCCAGCGGCAGCACCCGGAATGGCATCGGTGCCATAGAGCGCATCATAAAGGCTGCCCCAGCGCGCGTTGGCCGCATTGAGCAGGAACCGCGCGTTGAGGGTCGGCACGACCAGCTGCGGCCCCGCCGTCAGCGCCAGCTCGGCGTCGACATTCTGCGGTGCGACGGTGAACGGCGCGGGTTCGGGCACCAGATAGCCGATTTCGGTGAGGAATGCCTTATAGGCCGCCATGTCCTGCGCCTGCCCGGCGCGCTCTTTGTGCCAGGCATCAATCTTCGCCTGCAGGTCCTCGCGCTTGGCCAGCAGCGCGGCATTGCGCGGCGCGAACGTGCCGAAGATGTCCGCCACACCGGTCCAGAAGCCTTCCGCCGTCAGCCCCGTCCCCGGCAGCGCGCGCTCCTCGATAAACGCAGCAAGAGTTCCCGCCACCTGCAGCCCCGAACGCTCGACATATCCGCTCATCTCAACGACTCCCATAACTCGATGCGCTCCCCTAGCCCCCCTCACCGCCTTCCGGTAGAAGGAAATAATTCAACGCAGCTTCTCCCGCAGGTTAACAATGTTCGATCCCGACTACGATCTCTTCCTCGCCATCGTCGAAGCCGGTTCGATCTCCGCCGCTGCCCGCGCAGCAGGCGCGTCCACAGCGGCCCTGTCCAAGCGCCTCGCCCGGCTGGAGGAGCGCCTGTCCGCCCGGCTCGTCCACCGCACCACGCGCCGCCTTGCGCTCACCCCGGCGGGGCAGGATCTGCATGACGCGCTTCTCCCGCTGCGGTCCACGCTCAAGGCCGCCGAGGAACGCGTCAGCGGCCGCCACGCCCACGTGCGCGGCCCCTTGCGCGTCAACGCGCCCACCTCGTTCGGGCGGATGCACGTCGTCCCCCACGTGCCCACCTTCCTCGCCGCGCATCCGGACGTGCGTCTCCAGCTTGATCTCTCGGACGAATTTGCCGACCTGCTCGACGGCTCCTGCGACCTTGCCATCCGCATCGGTGCGCGGATCGGAACCGGTCTTACCGGCCACCGCCTCGGCACCAGCCACCGCGTGCTCTGCGCCGCGCCCGCCTACCTCGCGCAGTTCGGCACACCCGAAACGCTTAGCGACCTCCGGCACCACCGCCTCCTTGCCACCACCAGCCAGCTGCCCTGGCAGCTCGATGGCCCTGAAGGCACCGTCACCCATTCCGGCCAGAGCCATGTGCGCACCAATTCCAGCGAAGTTGTCCGCGAGCTTGCGCTGGGCGGCTGCGGCATCGCGCTGCGTTCGCTGTGGGATGTGCACGAGGCGCTGGCCTCAGGCGCGCTCGTGCGCGTGCTGGCGGCCTATCAAGGCTCGCAGGATGTCGGCATCTATGCCGTTCACGCCCCCACCCCGGCCCTGCCCGCGCGGATCGCGGCGTTCATTGCGCATCTGGGTGCCCACCTTCAGGCGGGCAGCGGAGTTGGTTAGGATCGCGGGTTAGGCGGTCACTCTGATGCAGGCGATTCCGCGCGCGGTGAGCCGCCCGCAGATCGCATGGGCATCGCGCCCCGATGCGCGCAGCCGATAGACCTGCACCGAACGCACGACCGCCGGAATGATCACTGGCTCCAGCGCTTCCAGCTCCGGCTCGCTTGCGGCCAGTTCCTGCCACAGCGCATCGGCCCCGGCGATATTGGTCGCTGCCGCCAGCTGGATCGTCTGCACCGGGCCCGCCGCCAGATACGGCACGCGCGGCGCACTTGGCGCGGCAGGTGGAGGCGGCGCAGCAGGCTTCGGCGCAAGCCCGGCCTGCTGCACCGGCTGCTGCCGGGCAGGCGCGGGGACGGTCGCAGGCAGGCCCAGCGCCGCGCTCTTTGCCGCTGCGGCATAAGCCAGCGGCTGGCGCAGGATCACCACCGAAGTCGAAACCGGATTGGTCAGCGCATAAAGCTCGCGCGCAAACTGCATCGGCAGGCGAATGCAGCCGTGCGAGGCAGGCCGCCCCGTCACGCGCCCGGCATGGAGCGCCACACCGCGCCAGGTGAGCCGCTGCATATAGGGCATCGGCGCGTTGCCATACGTGCGCGAGCGGTGCTTCACGTGCTTCTGCAGGATCGTGAATGTGCCCGCAGGCGTGCCATAGCCGCGCCGCCCGGTGGAAACCGTGGTCTCACCCCAAGGCTCACCGTCCTTGAACACATAAAGCCGCTGCGAAGGAATGCTCACCACGATCAGCACGCCCTTGGCAGCCGCCGAACCGGGCGTGGGCAGGGGCCGGGCAAGTGGCTGGTTGTCGAGCACCGGATCAGGCCCGCACTGCGGCGCAGCGCCAGCCGGCGCCACCGGTTGCAAGGCCTGTGCCGCCCGTTCCGCCATGGCAGTGCGCGCCAGCACACCGCATCCCAGCAGCGCCAGCAGCAATCCCGCCAAAACGGGGACTCGTTCCAATGCCCACCCCATGCAGGATGGTTAATGGATGGTTACCCGGCGTGACATCGCTTTTTGGTCCACTTTGCAAAGGGTCTGCGGAGACCGCGCCGGGTGTGTTCCTTAGTGGGACACGGCAAGCCGGTCCGCGCCTGCCTGCCAGCCGCCGCCCAGCGCGCGGAACGCGGCGACTCCGGCGCGCGCCGCCTCGGCCCGGGCAGCCATCGCCTGATCCTCGGCATCGAGCCGCTGGCGCTCCACGGCCAGCGCATCGACCCGGCTCGCCGCCCCGGCCAGAACCGCGCTTTCGATCCGCACCCGGCTATCGCCCAGCCGCGCCAGAACCGTGCCCAGCGCCTCGGCCTGCTCGCTGCGCTTGCCCAGCGCGATCAGCGCGTCCTCGCTTTCTGCTGCCGCGCGCAGCACCGTCTGCCGCCAGCCCGCCACCGCCTCGCGCAATTGTGCCTCGGCGCCATCCTGCTGCGCGCGCAGCCGCCCCCCGGCAAATAGCGGCGCGGAAACCCCTGCGCTCGCGCCGGCCTGCACCGCGCCGCCAGTCAGGAGATTGCCAAGCCCATTGGCCAGAAACCCGGCCAGCCCCGAAATAGTGAGGCGCGGATAGCGCGCGGCGATGGCCGCTGCCACGCGCGCATCGCTCGCCGCCACCAACTGCTCTGCCGCCACCACATCGGGCCGCCGCGCCAGCAGGCTGGACGGGCCATCGGGCACGGCTGGCCCGCGCACGACCGGAATGCCGCCAGAGCCCGCCATATCTCCTGCCGCCTGCCCCGGCGCGCGGCCCATCAACACATCCAGCCGGTTGCGCACCGCCTCCAGCGCCGTTTCCAGCGCCGGGATGGCCGACGCCGCCCCCGCCAATTCCGCGCCGCTGCGATCCGTCTCGGTCAGCGCCGCGATGCCGCTTGCCGCGCGCAGACGCAGCAGCCGGTCCGTCTCTTCCAGCGCGGCCACACGCGCCCGGGCCACCGCCAACCGCGCCTCCAGCCCGCGCGCGGCGATATAGGTGCTCGCCACTTCAGCC
>JBIPOH010000147.1:0-7889 GCA_044379435.1 Novosphingobium sp. | reverse complement strand
TTTTGCGAGCGCAGCCTTGGCGAGCTGTGCTTCGCGTGCGGCGCGCATTTCGGCAAAGTCTTCGCCCGCATGATAGCTGGAGCGCGTGAGCGGGGTCGAGGCGACCTGCAGGAAGCCCTTCGCGCGGGCAATCGCGCCATAGGCGGTGAAGGCCTGCGGTGTCACGAAATCGATCACGGGCGCATGCTTGGGCGTGGGCTGGAGATACTGGCCCATCGTCAGGAAATCGATCCCGGCGCAGCGCATGTCGTCCATCACCTGATGCACCTCCAGCCGCTCTTCGCCCAGCCCGAGCATGACACCGGACTTGGTGAACACGCGGGGATCATGGCGCTTCACCTCTTCGAGCAGGCGCAGCGAGGCATAGTAGCGCGCGCCGGGCCGGATCGTGGGATAGAGCCGGGGCACGGTTTCGAGGTTGTGGTTATAGACATCCGGCCCTGCGGCCATGATCGCTTCCACTGCGGCGCGCATCTTGCCGCGAAAATCGGGCGTCAGGATCTCGATCGTGGTGTTCGGCGTCGCAGCGCGCAGGGCCTGAATCACCTTCACGAACTGTCCGGCACCGCCATCGGGCAGATCGTCGCGGTCCACCGAGGTTATGACGATATGTTCAAGGCCAAGCTTGGCGGCGGCTTCGGCCACGTGGCCCGGCTCGCTTGCATCGACCTTGCGCGGCATCCCGGTCTTGACGTTGCAGAAAGCGCAGGCCCGCGTGCACACATCGCCCAGGATCATCACGGTCGCGTGCTTCTTGGTCCAGCATTCGCCAATGTTCGGACAGGCCGCTTCTTCGCACACCGTATTGAGGCCGAGGCTGCGCATGAGGCCGCGCGTTTCCTCGTAACCCTTGCTGACGGGAGCCTTGACCCGGATCCAATCGGGTTTGCGGGCGCGCGCCGGGCGCTCTGGCGCGGTAATCGGGGACTGATCGTTCATGGCGCTTCAGATAGGCGCATGAAGCATGACTTGAAAGATGCATTCGTAGGCGGCAACAAGTGGCTCATGACCAGACCCTTCTCAGTCGAACTCGATCACCTCGTCGAAGGCTATCGCCGCTTCCGCCAGACCGGATGGAATCCCCGCGTCGAGCGCTGGCACAAGTTGAGCGAAGGACAGGAACCGCCCGTGATGGTGATCGCCTGCTCGGACAGCCGAGTCGATCCCTCGCAGATCTTCGATACCGATCCGGGCGAGATGTTCGTGGTCCGCAACGTGGCGGCGCTGGTGCCGCCTTTCGAAAACGCGCCGGGTTATCACGGCGTTTCCGCCGCGCTCGAATTTGCGGTGCAGGTGCTGAAAGTGCGCAAGATCGTGGTGCTGGGCCACGGTATGTGCGGCGGCTGCCGCGCGGCTTTGACGCAGGAACTCGCAGGCACCGAGCCGGGCGAAGGCGGCTTCATCAACGATTGGATCGGCCTGCTCGGCCCCGCGCGCGAAGCGGTGGCGCAGGCCCATGGCATCAAAGGCCGCGACGCCGAACGCGCGATGGAACTGGCGGGCGTCAAGGTCAGCCTCGCCAACTTGCGCACGTTCCCCTGCGTTCGCCGCAAGGAGGCCTCGGGCGAGCTTCGCCTGCGCGGCGCATTCTTCGCCATATCGGACGGCATCCTGCATGTGCTCGACGAGGATTCCGGCGCGTTTCAAGAAGTGCTGTGAGGACGCTCATGCATTCAGATTAATGCACGGTGGATGCAAAAAGGGCGGCCCCTCGCGAGGCCGCCCTTTCTGTTTGCGGTAAGGCGTCAGCCGATCAGGGCTTGGCCTTGGACGCCGTGTAGACCGACCACAGCTTGGCGAGCGGGGCGCGCACGCCTGCCACTTGCGCGAAGCTGGCCTTGGCAGCGTCATACTTGTCCTGATCGACCTGCGCGATGCCGAGGCGTGTCATCGCGCGGTCCTTGTCGATGGCACCGCCCTTGGCGAGGGCAAGCTGGTAAAGCTCCTCGGCCTTGGCGGGGTTGTCGTACGAAAGATAGGCATCGGCCGTGGCAATCGCCAGCTTGCCGTCTGCCGAAGCGCGCGCGTCCTTTTCGAGCCCCACGAGCGAGGCCTTGTCCGCCGCGATGCGGCCCTTGGCCTGGCTGAGCGAATCGCTCACGAACACGTCGCTCGTCTCGAGCGCGCCCTTCGACAGGCCAAGCTCGATCACCTTCACCGTCTCGCCCGGCAGACGACGCGGGTCGGCCGCCTGAACATATTCGATGAACTCGCGCGTCACGTACTGCTTGTCGTTGTCGAACGCGCCCGAGCGCAGGAACAGACGACCGAGATCGAGCGATTCTTCCTTGCCGAAGCCGCCGAACTCGCGCGCAAGCTGGCCTGCGCCCAGCCAGTTGAGCGGGGTCGGATCCATTTCGACGAGCAGAGTCGACCATTCGATTGCCTGCGGCCCAAGCTTGTTCTTGTAGGCAACGACGTTGGCGCGGCGGAACCACGCTTCCGGCGCCGTACCGCCAGCAGCCTTGCGTGCATCGAGCGCCATCTTGAGCGCGGCAAGCCCTTCGGCGGGGCGCTTCAGCTCGCTATAGGCATCGGCGAGCATTTCAGCAGCCGCATCTTCCGAGACATTGCCCTGCACCGCCTTGGTCAGCGGCTCGATCGCGCCCTGAAAGTCCTTGGCCGCATAGGCGAAGTTGCCAAGGTAGAAGTTGAAGGTGGGGATCTTGTCAGCCTCAAGCATCCCGCTGTCGATCATGTTCTTGATCCCGCGGGCACGCATGGGGGTGTCTTCGAGGAAACCGCCAAGCTGCACGGCAAACTGCCCTGCGGCGAGCCGGTCCTGTCCGGTCTTCACGGCTGCTTCGGAAATGGCGAGCTTGGCCGGTGCATCGCCGAGCGATGCCTTGATCTGCGCGTCGGGCGTGCCCTTTGCCTTGGCGGCCTGAGCATCCTGCACGAACTTCTGGACAGGGCCAGCCGTGGCGATGAATTCCTTGGAATAGGTCGCCTTGGGTGCTTCCTTCTCCTTGGCGACGGCAGGCGCGGCGCCGAGCAGGATTCCGCCCGACGCGAGGCCGGTCGAAAGCGCCACGGCGAGCGCGGCACGGCCAATTGCCGATCCGGCCACGAACTTCATTGCATTACCCCGCATCACGTCGTCTCCTCTTGGCCCATGCCGACAGGCAGGAACGGTCTTTAGCGCCATCCTGCCACGCACTTGCTTCGGGCCATATCCCAAATCATTGGCAGAATGGACAAGTCCTTCGCTTCCACCGGGGCGAACCTCTGACGCGGAATCGGCGTCTTGGCAACGCCTTGCTGCATTGGCGGCTAACGGTTGAACGCGGATTGAACACCATTTCGGCTGATTGTTCAGGAATCGTACGTGGCCTTGCTGACTCATGTGGAAAAGACCGCTTGCGGCGGGTGGTTTTCTGGCCATGCGCAGGGGTTTGGCCTAGTGCTGATGGTCTTCCCCCTAACGAAATGAAAAAGCCACCGACGTGAGCGATGATACTGGCCTGATCGACCCGCCTGCTCCGCTGCCGGACCACGAGTTCCAGCGGATCGACATCGTCGACGAGATGAAGACGAGCTATCTCGATTACGCGATGAGCGTGATCGTGAGCCGCGCGCTGCCTGACGTGCGCGACGGCCTGAAGCCCGTCCATCGCCGCATCCTGTGGACGAGCCACGAAAACGGCTTCACCTCCAGCAAGGCCTATCGCAAGTCTGCGCGTATCGTCGGCGATTGCATGGGCAAGTACCACCCGCATGGCGACAGCGCGATCTACGACGCACTGGCGCGCATGACGCAGGACTGGTCGATGCGCCTGCCGCTGATCGATGGTCAGGGCAACTTCGGCTCGATGGACCCCGACCCGCCAGCCTCGATGCGCTATACCGAGGCGCGCCTTGCCAAGGTCGCCGATGCGCTGCTGGCAGACATCGACAAGGACACGGTCAATTTCCAGCCGAACTACGACGGTTCGGAGCACGAGCCGGTCGTGCTGCCTGCGCGTTTCCCCAACCTCCTAGTCAACGGCGCGGGCGGCATCGCGGTCGGCATGGCCACCAACATCCCGCCGCACAATCTGGGTGAAGTGATCGACGGCTGCCTTGCCTACATGGCGAACCCCGCGATCACCACGGACGAGCTGATCCAGATCATCCCGGCACCCGATTTCCCCACCGCCCCGCTGATTCTGGGCACGAGCGGCGCGCGCAAGGCCTATCACGAAGGGCGCGGCTCGATCGTGATGCGCGCGCGCCACGAGATCGAGGATACCAAGGGCGGGCGCGGCGAAGGGCGCAAGTCCATCGTGCTCACCTCGATCCCCTACCAGGTGGGCAAGAACGGTCTGGTCGAGAAGATCGCCGAAGCCGCCAAGGACAAGCGGATCGAGGGCATCTCGGACATCCGCGACGAATCCAACCGCGAAGGCGTGCGCGTGGTCATCGACCTGAAGCGCGATGCCACCCCCGAAGTCGTGCTCAACCAGTTGTGGCGCAACACGCCCGCGCAATCGAACTTCCCGGCCAACATGCTGGCGATTCGCGGCGGGCGGCCTGAAATCCTCAGCCTGCGTGACATCATCGAGGCGTTCGTCCAGTTCCGCGAGGAAGTGATCCAGCGCCGGACCAAGTACGAGCTGAACAAGGCGCGTGACCGGGCGCATATCCTGCTCGGCCTCGTCGTCGCAGTATCGAACCTTGATGAGGTGGTACGGATCATCCGCGCCTCGGCCAACCCGGCGCTGGCGCGCGAGACGCTGCTCGCCCGCGAATGGCCGATCGGCGATATTGCGCAGTATATCCGTCTGGTCGAGGCGATCGAGGATGAGGCGCTCGAAGGTTCGGGCGGCAGCTACCGCCTGAGCGAAATTCAGGTCCGCGCCATCCTCGACCTCAGGCTCCACCGCCTGACGGCGCTGGGCCGCGACGAGATCGGCGGCGAGCTTGAGGTGCTGGCCAAGGCGATTGCCGAATATCTGGCAATCCTCGCCGACCGCGAGAAGCTGTTCGGCGTGATGCGCGAAGAACTCGTGGCCGTGCGTGATGCCTATGCCACGCCGCGCAAGTCTGAAATCACCGCTCCGGCCGACGGGATCGAGGATGAGGACCTGATCGAGCGCGAGGACATGGTCGTCACGATCACGCTCGACGGCTATATCAAGCGCACCCCGCTCTCCACCTTCCGCGCGCAGAACCGGGGCGGCAAGGGCCGCAGCGGCATGGCGACCAAGGAAGAGGACGCCGTGGCGACGATGTTCGTCACCTCGACCCACACGCCGGTGCTGTTCTTCTCGACCGCGGGCAAAGTCTATCGGCTCAAGGTATGGCGCCTGCCCGAAGGCGGGCCGACGACGCGCGGGCGGCCGATGGTCAACCTGCTCCCCGCGCTCGATGCGGGCGAAACGATTGCGACCGTGCTTCCCCTGCCGGAGGATGAGGCGGAATGGGGCAAGCTTTCGGTGGTCTTCGCCACGGCGAAGGGCAACGTGCGCCGCAATGCGATGGATGCCTTCGCCAATATCCCCACCAACGGTAAGTTCGCGATGCGCTTCGAGGAAGGCGACGCGGACCGGCTGATCGGCGTTGCGCTGCTGGAAGCGAGCGATGACGTGCTGCTCGCCACGCGGGCAGGCAAGGCCATCCGCTTTGCCGGCGATGAAGTGCGCGAATTCACGAGCCGCACATCCACCGGCGTGCGCGGCATGACGCTGAAGGGCGACGACGAGGTCATCTCGCTCTCGATCCTCCACCGCGTCGGCACGAGCGCGGAGGAACGCGAGGAGTATGTCCGCTTCGCCCCGTGGAAGGGCGAGAAGGACGGCGAGCCTGCCATGACCGCAGAGCGCATGGCCGAACTGCAGGCCCGCGAGCAGTTCATCCTGACCGTCTGCACCAATGGCTATGGCAAGCTGTCCTCAGCTTACGAGTATCGCCGCACAGGCCGCGGCGGCCAGGGCATCACCAATATCGACAACATCGCGCGCAACGGTCCGGTGGTCGCGAGCTTCCCGGCGGTGCAGGCGGATCAGCTGATGCTCGTCACCGATCAGGCCAAGCTCATCCGCCTCCCGCTCGAATCGCTGCGCGTGATCGGGCGTGGTTCGGCAGGCGTGCGGCTGTTCAATGTCTCGGGCAACGAGAGCGTGGTGAGCGCGGTGCGTCTGGCCGAGGAAGAGGGCGAGCCGGAAAGCGAAGCCGAAGCCGAAGGCAGCGCCGAGGCATGAGTGCTTTGCCTGACGTCGCCTACAAAGTGCTTACGGCTGAGCAGATGGCGGTTCTGCTGGGCGATGGCGTGTTCCTCGGCGCGCCCATCGATCTGGCCGATGGCTATGTCCACCTTTCCGCCGCCGATCAGGTGACCGAGACGGTCGACAAGCATTTTGCCGGGCAGACAGGCCTCCATGTGGCTGCGGTTGATCTTGCTGCGCTGGGGGATGCGGTGAAGTGGGAGCCATCGCGCGGCGGGCAGCTCTTTCCGCATATCTACGCAGCCCTGCCGCTGAGCGCCGTGTCGGCCCATATGCCGCTGGCGCGCGGGAGCGATGGGGCGGTGCTGCTGCCCTGACGGTTCAGGCGGCGGTGAAGGCTCCTTTGCGCCGCAGCGCACCGATCACCCCGACGGCGAT
This sequence comes from Novosphingobium sp., assembly GCA_044379435.1. Classification (GTDB taxonomy): domain Bacteria; phylum Pseudomonadota; class Alphaproteobacteria; order Sphingomonadales; family Sphingomonadaceae; genus Novosphingobium. The sequence goes on along the minus strand of JBIPOH010000147.1, from coordinate 1,305 downwards.
GAGGAACTGGCCGAAATAATAGAGCGGCCAGATCAGCAGGCCAGGCAGCGCGCTCTGCGCCAGCGGCCCCATCTGCGCGAAGATCAGCAGATCCGACACCGCAAACATCACCGCGCCCAGCGCCACCCGGCTGCGCGGAAAATCGCTGGCATAGGCCGCCGCCGCCATGCCACCGAGCCCCAGAGCATAGAGCGCGACTTCGCCCCGCCCGGTCAGGGCAAAGCTGGCCATGGGGATGGCGAGCAACAAGGCGGCCATGGTGATCCGTTCGCCTGCCGCCATGTCCGGGCGGCGGTGCTTCACATAAAGCGCGATGGCGACCATGTGCCCCAGCAGAAAAGCCGCCGCGCCGCCGGTAAAGTTCACCACCAGAACCATGTCGCCCAGCGCGCCCAGCGCCATAACAAGCGCGATGCGGTGCGCGTCTACCACCGGATGGTGCCGCCACGCATAAACCGCCAGCAGGCCCACGCCCGCGCCTTTCCACGCGATGAGATAGAGGCCCGGAATCCAGCTTCCTGCCACGAACCAGTAGCTGATGCCCGCGATCAGGCTGGCGAGCAGCCATGGGCGCTGTTCGGCGAGTGCGCGTTGCGGCATTGTATCCCCTTCCCTTCCGGGCTCTTCCCTAGGGCTTGCCGCGCGGCAGACGCAATGCCAATGCGAATGGCATGACGCATCAGGTTCACATCATCGGCGGCGGTATGGCCGGAAGCGAAGCCGCCTGGCAGCTTGCGCGCCGGGGGATTCGCGTGCGGCTTTCGGAAATGCGGGGCGGCGGGGACAGCACGGCAGCGCATAACAGCGATGGCCTTGCCGAACTGGTCTGCTCCAACTCGTTCCGTTCCGACGACGATGAAAAGAATGCGGTCGGACTGCTGCACTACGAGATGCGCCAGTGTGACAGCCTGCTGATGACGGCGGCGGCCAAGGCGCGCGTGCCCGCAGGGTCTGCGCTGGCGGTAGACCGGGATGTGTTTTCGGCAGAGGTTGAGGCCATGCTCGCCGCGCAGCCCACGCTCGAAATCGTGCGTGAGCGGGTCGATATGCTGCCGACAGATGGCCTCACCATCGTTGCCACCGGCCCGCTGACGGCCCATGCCCTCGCCTCCAGCATCGGCGCGGCGACGGGGGCCGAAAGCCTCGCCTTTTTCGATGCCATTGCCCCTATCGTCTACCGCGATTCGATCGATATGGACGTAGCGTGGATGGCCTCGCGCTGGGACAAGGGCGCCGAAGCCAGCCTCGCCATGGGCGGCGACGGGCGCGATTACATCAACTGCCCGATGACCCGTCCGCAATATG
>JBIPOH010000146.1:0-7960 GCA_044379435.1 Novosphingobium sp. | reverse complement strand
CGGCATTCGCGGCATCGGCCCCAAGACCGCGACCAAGCTCATTCAGGAGCACGGCACGCTGGAAGGCGCGCTCGCCGCCGCGCCCGCGATGAAGCCGGGCAAGCTGCGCGAAAGCCTGATCGAACAGGCCGATATGGCGCGGCTTTCGCGCCAGCTGGTTCAGCTCAAGGAAGATTGCCCCCTGCCGCTGCCGCTCGATTCGTTCGAGCTCACCGCGATCCCGCCCGAACCGCTGGCCGCGTTCCTGGCCGAGCATGGATTCACCAGCCTGCTGCGCAAGCTGGGCACCGCGCCTGCCGAAGCACCTGCTGCGTCAGGGGCTGCGCCCGCACCGAGCGGAGCCGCCGATACCCGCCAGAGCCTGCCCGAATGGCCGGCCATCGATACCGCCAGCTATCGCTGCCTGCAGACGCTGGACGACATTGCCGCATGGGTCGCCCGGGCGCAGGCCGCGCGCGTGGTGGCGGTCGATACCGAAACCAGTGCGCTCGATGCGATGCAGGCGGACCTTGTCGGCGTGAGCCTTGCGCTCGGGCCGGGCGATGCCTGCTATATCCCGCTGGGCCACCGCGGCAGCGACATGTTTGCCGAGGCGCCAGTGCAGGCCCCGCGTGATGCGGCGCTGGCGCTGCTGAAGCCGCTGCTCGAAAGCGATGCCGTTCTCAAGATCGGGCAGAACATCAAGTACGATATCAACGTGCTGGCGCGCTATGGCGTGATGGTTTCGCCCATCGACGATACCATGGTGATGAGCTTCTGCCTCGACGCCGGGCGCAGCGAGGCTGGCGTGGGCGGGCACGGCATGGACGAGCTGGCAACGCGCCTGCTCGGCCACACCACGATTGCCTTCAAGGATGTGTGCGGCACCGGCAAGAAGGCGATCTCCTTTGCCGAAGTGCCGCTGGCGGACGCCACGCGCTATGCCGCCGAGGATGCAGAAGTGACCTGGCGGCTCCAAGCGCTGCTCAGCCCGCGGCTGGCCGAAGAAGGCGGCACGCGCATCTACCAACGTGTCGACAGGCCGCTGGTGCCGGTGGTGGCCGGGATGGAGCGGCGCGGCATCAGGGTGGACCGCGAGCGGCTGGCGGGTCTTTCGGCGCAGTTTGCCGAAACCATTGCTGGCCTTGAAACCGTGATTCACGAAAAGGCCGGCCAGCCCTTCACCATCGGCAGCCCCAAGCAGCTGGGTGAAATCCTGTTTGACAAGCTGGGCTACAAGGGCGGCAAGAAGGGCAAGACCGGGCAATACTCAACCGACCAGTCGGTGCTCGAAGGGCTTGCAGCACAGGGCGCCGAAGTCGCCACGCTGGTGCTCGAATGGCGGCAGCTCTCGAAGCTCAAATCGACGTATACCGATGCGCTGCAGGCCGCGATCAACCCCGCCACGGGCCGCGTCCACACCAGCTACAGCCTTGTCGGCGCGCAGACGGGGCGGCTTTCCTCCAACGATCCCAACCTGCAGAACATCCCAATCCGCACCGAGATTGGCCGCCAGATCCGCGATGCCTTCGTGGCCGAGCCGGGCAATGTGCTGCTGGCGGCGGATTACAGCCAGATCGAGCTGCGCCTCGCCGCGCACATGGCCGATGTGCCCGCGCTGCGCGAAGCGTTTGCCGCCGGCGAGGACATCCATTCCCGCACCGCGCGCGAACTGTTCGGCACGGTGGACCGCGACACGCGCGGCCGCGCCAAGACGATCAATTTCGCCATCCTCTATGGCATCAGCCGCTGGGGGCTGGCCGGGCGGCTGGGCGTGAGCGCGGACGAAGCGCAGGCAATGATCGACCGCTATTTCGAACGGTTCCCCGGCATCCAGCGCTATATCCACGAGACCTTGGAGAGCGTGCGCACCCTAGGCTATTCGGAGACGCTGTTTGGCCGCAAAACGTGGTTCCCGCGCATCAATTCGAAGAATCAGGCCGAACGGCAGGGCAGCGAACGCGCCGCAATCAACGCGCCGATTCAGGGCACCAGTGCCGATATCATCAAGCGCGCAATGGCCCGCATGGAACCGGCGCTCGCGGCAGCAGGGCTGGGCCATGTGAAGATGCTGCTGCAAGTCCACGACGAACTGGTGTTCGAACTGCCCGAGGCCGACGTGGCAGCGGCACGGCCAGTGATCGAGGCGGTGATGGCGGGCGCAGCCGATCCGGCGGTAAAGCTGACCGTACCGCTGGGCGTGGAAATCGGCACCGGATCAAGCTGGGGCGCAGCGCACTGACCAAAAGCGGCGCCCCGTTTATGGTTCCACTGCGATGTAGGGCCTGAGATCGCGGGTGCGCAGCCATAGCATCTGTTCGTTCGAAACCGAGTTGGTCAGCGCATAGAGGCCCTGCGCCTGCTCCTCGGCAAGGCCCATTTCGCGGTAGTAATCGAGGTAGATCTGGTTCGGCGGGGCATCGGGGGCAAAATCGCCCGGCTGGCGGCCGTTCTTGTCCTTCCAGGCATGAACGCCGAATTCTGCATCCGGCGCAGCGCTGCGCTTGGCACCCGCGAGGAACAGCTCCACCCCGCCCGAACGCACCGAACCGCCGGACGGCACATCGGTGGCAATCCCCCTGTTTCGAATCAGCCGCCCAAGCGCAAGGTTCGCGCCATCATCCACTGTGCCGGGGCAATCGACCAGTTCGAGCACTCGCACGCCGGGGTGTGCTGCCAGCAGTTGCCGGAACTGCGCAGGCGACTGGCTATCGATTTCACCCACCAGAGCGGCATGGGCGCCATCGACCACGGCAAAGGGGCCGAAGCGCGGCAGCCCCGCTATGGCCGAGGCAATGCGCTGGCTGCGCGGCACTTCGACCACGGTCTGCATGGTCGTCGTTTCGGTCCATGTGGTGCCATGCGAATCGACCCATGTGCGCGTCGACACCTCCTGCGCCGCAGCGGGCACAGCGAAGGCGCAAGCGAGCAGCAAGGTGCAGGCGATTCGCATCATGACATGCCCATAATCCCCTCGCGGTTGCCATTTTGCCAGCGAAACGCGGTGAACTCGGTTTAACGCCTTTTGCCTCCATATTGGAGGGACCACCGCCGTGCCTCTATCCCGCATCCGGTGTCCCCCTTAGGCTGTGCCCTAGGCTGGGGGTTTCGCATGGTCGCGCTCGTATCGACGGTTGCCTATCTGGGGCTGGAAGCGCGGGCGGTGGAAGTGCAGTGCCAGATTGCCCCCGGCGTCCCGGCGTTTCGCGTGGTCGGCCTGCCGGACAAGGCCGTGGGCGAAAGCCGCGAGCGCGTGCAGGCCGCGCTGTCAGCGTTGGGGCTCGCCCTGCCGCCCAAGCGCATCACGGTAAACCTATCGCCCGCCGATCTGCCCAAGGAAGGCTCGCACTATGACCTGCCGATCGCGCTGGCGCTGCTGGCGGCGATGGGCGTGGTCGATCTGGAAGCCATCGCGGAATTTGTGGCGGTGGGCGAACTGGCCCTCGACGGCCGGGTGATCGCCAGCCCCGGCGTGCTGCTGGCAGCGCTTCATGCCAGCGGGATCGAAAAAGGGCTGATCTGCCCGGCGGGCCAAGGCGCTGAGGCGCGGTGGGCGAGCGGGGTGGAAATCGTCGCCGCGCCCGATCTCATCAGCCTCCTCAATCACCTGAAGGGCACGATGCGCTTGGCCGTTCCCGAGCCGGGCGAAGTGGAACTGCCACCGCGCCGGGCTGACCTCAAGCAGGTCAAAGGACAGGAAACCGCCAAGCGCGCGCTGGAGATCGCAGCGGCGGGCGGGCACAATCTGCTGATGATCGGGCCGCCGGGCGCGGGCAAATCGCTGATGGCCTCGTGCCTCCCCGGCATCCTGCCCGAACTCACGCCAGCCGAAGCGCTCGAAACCTCGCTCGTCGCCTCGGTGGCGGGGCTGCTGGAGGAAGGCCGCATCAGCCGCGCGCGGCCATTCCGCAGCCCGCACCATTCCGCCTCGATGGCCGCGCTGACCGGCGGCGGACTGAAAGTGCGGCCCGGCGAAGTGAGCCTCGCGCATCTCGGCGTGCTGTTCCTTGATGAATTGCCCGAGTTTCAGCGCGCCGTGCTCGATTCGCTGCGCCAACCGCTGGAGACGGGCGAGGTGACTGTCGCGCGCGCTAATGCGCACGTTACGTTCCCGGCGCGCGTGCAGCTGATCGCGGCCATGAACCCATGCCGCTGCGGCTATCTGGGCGATCCGGCGCTAGGCTGCAGCCGCGCGCCGCGCTGCGCGGGGGATTATCAGTCCAAGGTCTCTGGCCCGCTGCTTGATCGAATCGATCTGCATGTCGAAGTCGATCCCGTCTCCGCCGCCGATCTTGCGCTGCCGCCGCCTTCGGAAGGTTCCGACGCCGTGGCCGCGCGGGTGGCAGCCGCGCGGCGGGTGCAGACCGCGCGGCTGGACGGCAGCGGCCGGCGCACGAATGCTGAACTGGAAGGCGATCTCCTCGAACAATACGCCACGCCGGACGAGCCGGGCCGCAAGCTGCTGGCACAAGCGGCGGAAGCGATGCGCCTATCCGCGCGCGGCTACACCCGGATGCTGCGCGTGGCGCGCACGATTGCGGACTTGGCGGGGGTCGAGACGATTGGCCGAGTGCATGTGGCGGAGGCGCTGAGCTACCGGCGGATCGCGCCAAGGGCCTGACGGCCCAGCTACCGCCCCGCCATCGCCTTCGCCTTCGCCAGATACGTCCGCCCGATGCGCAGCAGTTCGCCATCCGCCAGCTGCGCCGACCAAACGCCCAGCCCATCATGCTTCAGCCCCGCGATCCGGTCGCGCCGGACGATGGTCGAGCGGTGGAGGCGGATGAAGCGTTCGGGGTCGAGGCGGTCTTCGAGGCGCTGGATGGTGTGGAGCAGCAGGTAGCTGCGGGCCCCGACATGCAGCCGCACATAATCGCGCTCTGCATCGATCCGGTCGATATCGCCAACCGCGATGCGTATCAGTTCGCTGCGGTGGGGGACCCAGAATTCCTCGATCCATGGGCTTGTCGCAGGGGCCGCTTCTGCCGGTGCGCCGGTTTCGCGGCGGGCCAGCGCGCGGTCGACCGCACGCTCCAGCCGGTCCTGCGCCACGGGCTTGAGCACATAGTCCACCGCATCGAGGTCGAACGCTTCGACCGCAAAATGATCGTGCGCGGTCACAAAAATCACCGCCGGGCGTTTTGACGTATTGGGCGACTGCTTCGCCAGCCCGCGCGCCACGCCGAGGCCATCGACTTCGGGCATCGTCATGTCGAGCAGCACGAGTTCAGGTGCGAGCGCCTCGCACAGCCGCAGCGCGGCAGCGCCGTCGCTGGCCGTGCCGACGACGTTCAGCGCCGGGATGCGCGCGCACAGGATCTGCATGCGCTCCACCGCCAATGGTTCATCATCAACGATCAGCGTGCGCATCATGCCCCCCCTTGTTCACAGACAGACCGCACCAGCGGGATGGTCAGCACCGTGGCATAGCCGCCCGCAGGCAGCGGTCCGCTTTCAACGCGCGCTTCATCACCGAAACGCGCGGCAAGGCGGTTGCGCACGTTTTCAAGGCCGATGCCGGTGCTGCTGCTTTCGCCGCCCCCGGTACTGCCTTTCCCCGGGCCATCATCCGCCACGGTCAGCACCAACCTGCCGCCCGCTTCCTGCGCGGCGATGCGCAAGGTGACCGGGCGGGTGCTGGCCGAAACGCCATACTTGATCGAGTTTTCCACCAGCGGCTGCAGGATCATGCCGGGCACACATGCGCTTTCCAGCCCCTCCGGCACATCGAATTCGCACACCAGCCGCTCCGGGAAACGCACCGCCTCGATTTCCAGATAGTGCCGCTGCAGCGCAATCTCGTCCGCCAGCCGCACATCTGCCGTGGGATCACCCGCCAGGCTGTGGCGATAGAAGCTGGAGATTGTCTGGATCATCTTCTCCGCCTGTTCGCTGCGCCCCACCATCACCAGCGCAGAGAGCGAATTCAATGTGTTGAACAGGAAGTGCGGGTTGACCTGATAGCGCAAGCTGCGCAGCTCCGCCGCCTTGGCCGCGCGCTTGTATTCGCCCTCGCGCCGTTCGGAGGCCCGCGCCATTTCGGCATTGCCCAGCGCGAGATAGAGCCCGGCCCACGCGATGAGCAGGAAATAGCGGCCCAGCGCCACATCGGTGAGCTGCTTCCACAGGCCCTGATCCTCGGTCATCTTGTGGATCACCACGCTGGCCAGCTCCGGCGGGAGTTCCTTGGTGGAAGACGCGGGCGGCGCGGGCGGTTCAGGCGGTGCGGGCGCAGCTGGCGGTTCAGGCGGCTCGGGCGGGAACTCGGGCATCGGCGGATCCGCCACATCGATCAGCATATTGCCCGAAACATCGTGGCGGCTGCGCACATCGGGCATCGGCGGCATGGCACCGGGAGCATCACCTTGCTGCGCGCGGATTGCCTTCACCGCCGCCTCGGCCTGCGCCTGCACGGCTTTCGCCTCGCGCTCGATCATCTTGCGCTCCACCGGGGCGAAGGCCTGCTGGTTGATCGCAGCCAGCGCGATGGCGGCGGGCAACATGATGATCAGCGCGGCAGCAATCCGCACGCTGTTGCTGCGCCCATCGAACCGGCGCAGCACCGGCCAGGCCAGCAGCGTGACCGCAATGCCCGCCAGCGTGACCAGCGCGCGCCGCCACAGCAGTTCGGCAAACTCGCCCTGATAGGTGACCGCCCCGCGCAAGGTGATGAGCAGGAAATAGGTGAACCACAGCGCCGCCGCAGACAGCAGCACCGCGCGCGCAGGCACGTGCGGATGGTGATCGGCAATATCGGCGGGAAGCGTGGCCATCCGCCTGCTTCTAAGCCCAACTAGCGGACCAACGCCAGCCGGGTGGTCGAACCCGGTTGGCCGTTGGTCGATGGATCAGGCTGGCAGAAGCCCTTCCTCCGCGATCTTCTTCTTCCACACCAGCGGGGCGAGCTGGTGAACGTTCTGCCCTGTCGAATCGACCGCAACCGTCACTGGCATGTCTTCCACGGTGAACTCGTAGATCGCCTCCATGCCGAGATCGGCGAAGCCCACGACCTTGGATTGCTTGATCGCCCGGGCGACAAGATAAGCCGCGCCGCCAACCGCCATCAGGTACGCCGACTTGTGCTTGGCAATCGATTCGGTCGCCGCCACGCCGCGCTCCGCCTTGCCGACCGAGGCGAGCAGGCCAAGGTTCAGCATCGTGTCGGAGAACTTGTCCATGCGCGTCGCGGTGGTCGGGCCAGCGGGGCCGACCACTTCATTGCCGACCGGATCGACCGGGCCGACATAGTAGATCACGCGGCCCTTGAAATCGACCGGCAGTTCCTCACCCTTGGCCAGCATGTCGGCAATCCGCTTGTGCGCGGCATCGCGGCCGGTGAGCATCCGGCCGTTCAGCAGCAGCCGGTCGCCCTGCTTCCAGCTCTGCACTTCTTCAGCGGTCAGGGTATCGAGATTGACGCGCTTGGCCGCCGCGTCGGGCGTCCAATGCACATCGGGCCATTCGTCCAGCTTAGGCGCTTCGAGGAAGGCCGGGCCGGAGCCATCGAGCGTGAAGTGCGCGTGGCGCGTGGCGGCGCAATTGGGGATCATCGCCACCGGCTTGCCCGCGGCATGGCACGGCGCGTCCATGATCTTGACGTCGAGGATCGTCGAAAGCCCGCCCAGCCCCTGCGCACCGATACCCAGCGCGTTGACCTTGTCGAAGATCTCGATCCGCAGCGCCTCGATATCGTTTTGCGGGCCGCGCAGCTTGAGCTGGGCCATGTCGATCGGCTCCATCAGCGCCTTCTTGGCCAACAGCACGCAATGTTCTGCCGTGCCGCCGATGCCGATGCCGAGCATCCCCGGCGGGCACCAGCCTGCGCCCATCTGCGGCAGCATTTCCAGCACCCAATCGACAATCGAATCGCTGGGGTTCATCATCTTGAACTTCGATTTGTTCTCGCTGCCGCCGCCCTTGGCCGCCACATCGACCGAGACCTTGTTGCCGCGCACCATCTCGACATGGAGAACGCAGGGCG
>JBIPOH010000145.1:0-7982 GCA_044379435.1 Novosphingobium sp. | reverse complement strand
CCGAGGCCTTCGCCCGCGCCACCGATGACCGCACCCGCCTCTACTACGCGGAAACCCTCCCCAACCCGAAGCTGCGCGTCTTCCCCATCGCGGAAGTCGCCGCCATCGGCAAGCGCTTCGGCATCCCGCTGATCATGGACAACACCGCCGCGCCGCTGTTGTGCCGTCCGCTGGCGCATGGCGCTGCGGCACTGGTCTATTCGGCGACCAAATATCTCGGCGGGCACGGCACATCCATCGGCGGGCTGATCGTTGATGGCGGCAATTTCGACTGGGTCGCGGCCGGCGATCGGCAGCCGGCGCTCAACAGCCCCGACCCGTCCTATCACGGCGCGATCTGGACCGAGGCGGTGAAGCCGTTGGGGCCTGTGGCCTATATCATGCGGGCACGAACCGTGCTGCTGCGCGACCTTGGCGCGGCGCTGTCGCCGTTCAACGCCTTCCAGATCCTGCAGGGTGTCGAAACCCTGCCGCTGCGCATGCCGCGCCATTGCCAGAATGCCACCAACGTCGCCGCCTGGCTGGCGCAGCGCGCCAACGTGACCCGCGTCATCCATCCGAGCCAGCAGAGCGGCGAAGTCCGCGCCCGTGCCGACAAGTATCTTGCCGGCGGCTTCGGCGGCCTTGTCGGCTTCGAGCTGGCCGGTGGCATCGACGCTGGCCGCACGTTCATCGACAGCCTGAAACTGCTTTATCACGTTGCCAACATCGGCGACGCCCGCAGCCTCGCCATCCACCCGGCCTCCACCACCCATTCGCAGCTCGATGCCGAGGCGCAGGCGGCAACCGGCGTCTCTCCGGGCTATGTGCGCCTTTCGATCGGGCTGGAGCATATCGACGACATCATCGCCGATCTCGATCAGGCGCTGGCCGCCGCGGGCGCCTAACGCCGGCCACCGGCGAGGCGCGCGGCCTCTGGGCGGGCGCGCAGCCGGACCATCGCGATACAGCCCAGCGCCGGCCCGATGGCCAGCATGGTGAAGGCGCCGGGCCACCCCAGCGTCGCCGATACGGGCGCGACAAGCTGGATGCTGACCAGCGTCAGCAGGAACCCGGCGCAGGTTTGCAGGGTGAGCATGGTGCCCACCGATTCCGGGTCGCTGAGTTCGGCAATGCTGGCCGAAAATTGCGCGGAATCGGCGATGATGGTGATGCCCCAGATGATGGCCACCGCAATGATAAGGGCGGGCGGGGCGCCAAGCAGCCAGCCCATCGTTGCCGCACAGGTTGCGCTTGCCGCCATTGATGCGATGGTCACGGTCGTGCGCCCCCAGCGATCGGCACACACGCCGCCAAGCCAGGCACCGAGCGCGCCGGCGGCGATCGCGGCAAAGCTGGTCAGTTCGGCGAGGCCATGGGCATCGGCAACGCCCGACATGCGCAAGCTCGCCGCAAGGAACACCGCCAGCCAGGTCCACATCGCATAGAGTTCCCACATGTGGCCGAGGTAGCCGAGGTTGGCGAGGCGCAGCGCGGGGTTGCGCCACGCCTGCGACACGCGGCCGGCATCGAGCCGTATCTGACGCGGCGCATTCGGGCCGACACCGGCAGCGAGGATGGCGAGGCCGCCGCACGCCGCAAGCCCGGCAGCGACGAGATAGATGGTGCGCCAGTCGAACTGGCCGAAGGCGGCGAGCAGATGCGGGCTCGCCGAGCCCAGAGTGAGTGCGCCGACGAGTAGGCCGACGAGCAAGCCGAGATCACCGGCCGCCCAGGTCGCGACGAGGCGCATGCCGATGGGATAGACGCCGGCCAGCGCAAGCCCGGTGAGAAAGCGCAGGGCCAGGATGCCCGGCCCCGTCGGCGGCAGCATCGCCAGAGCCGCCGATGCAGCGGCTGCACCCAGTGCGGCGATCATGAAGATGCGGCGCGGATCGAAGCGATCAGGCACACCCAGCAACGCGCTGGCCAGCGTGCCGCACACGAAACCCGCCTGGACGGCGCTGGTCAGCATCGCGGCCTTGAAACCCAACAGCGGCGCACTGCGGGCCAATGCCGAGGCCACGGCTGCCGAGGCGAACCAGACCGCCATCGCCGTGACCTGGGCAAACAGCACGATGGCGATCGACGGCCATTTGGCAGCAAGGCCCCCGCGCCATCCCCGCGGTGATTCTGCGTCGCCGGGGTTCATGGTTCGGTCCTTTTGTACTGGCGGTTTCAATCCGGCGACGGGCTCCACATTTGCCGACTGGCCGCCGCTGGGTGACTGTCGCCAAGCCGTGGACCACGCCCGAACAGCTTTTCACGATAGGTGCCCGGCGCATAGTCAGTTTTCAGCAGTCCGCGCCGCTGCAGTTCCGGCACCAAATGATCGACCACATCGACAAAGGTTTCCGGCATGACGGCATAGGCAAGATTGAAGCCGTCGAGATCGGCCGCTTCGGCCCATGCTTCGAGTTGATCGGCGATGCGCTGCGGTCCGCCGACCAGCACCGGGCCACCGCCGCCCAGCGCCACGGCGCGGCCGATACTTTCGACATCGCGATTCGCATCGGGCCCGCCCGCGGTAAAGGCGGCTGCGGCACCCTGGATGGCGTTGCTGGTGGCAGCGGTGGCGTTGATCAGTTCAGGCTTGGAAAAGTCGATGCCGCTCCACCCGCCCATCACCACCAGGCCGCCCAAGGTGCTGGCATATTGCCTGTAATCCTCGAACCTGGCTTCGGCTTCCGCATCGGTCGCAGCGGTGATCACGGTGACCAGCGCAAACACCAATATTTCCGAGCGGTCGCGGCCAGATTCCAATGCCAACGCGCGCAGCTTTGCCACATCGGCGGCCATCTTGGCCTGCGAATGGCCGCCTACGAACACGCATTCGGCATGGCGGGCGGCAAAGGCGGTACCTTTCGATGACGAGCCGGCCTGATACAGCACCGGGGTACGCTGCGGCGACGGTTCGCACAGATGGACGCCATCGACATGGAAATATTCGCCGTCATGGACGACGCGATGCACCTTGGCGGGATCAGTGAATACGCCCGCCTCGCGGTCGCAGTGGCGCGCGTCATCCTCCCAGCTGCCTTCCCAGAAGCCGTACTGGATCGCCATGAACTCCTCGGCAATATCGTAACGGATGTCGTGCGTAACCTGCTTGCCGGCGCCGGCACCCTTGGCGCCGCTGTCGAGATAGCCGGTGACGATGTTCCAGCCGATGCGGCCGTCGGTCATGTGATCGAGGCTCGACATGCGGCGCGCGAAGAGCAACGGCGGTTCGTGCGACAGGTTGACGGTCGCGGCAAAGGCCAAATGCCGCGTCGCTTCGGCCATCGGCGGGATGATCAGCAGTGGATCATTGGTCGGCACCTGCACAGCCTCGCGCAACGCCGCATCGGGACTGCCGCCATAGACGTCATAGACGCCAACGACATCCGCCAGGAACAGGGCATCGAAGCGGCCACGCTCGAGCAGCTTTGCCAGTTCCACCCAGTGGCTGGTGTGCTTGTAGTTCGTCGACTGATCGCGGGGATGGCGCCACAGCCCCTGGGACTGATGGCCGACACAGTTCATTGCAAAGGCATTGAGACGGAGTTCGCGAGCCATGTCTTCCTCCTGGGCTTTCGCAAGTCTAGGTGCATCGCCCAATGTTAGTCAACTGACTAATATTGTATATTGCCGCAATTTATGTGCTAACGCGGCAGCATGAGCAAAGCGCCCGAACCCGCAAATCCGATGATCGGCGCCTGGCGCCTGGGCAACCGCGAAGGCTCGGCGCGTTACCAGACCGGTCGCGACCGGGTGGCGCAGATCATCGAAGTTGCGCTCGAGATCATCCTCGAAAGTGGCTATCAGGCATTGACGCTGCGCGAGGTGGCGCGGCGCTGCAAGGTGCAGATCGGCGCCATCAGCCATTATTACAAAAGCCGGGCCGTCCTGCTGCAGGACGTCATCAACTCGGTGATGGTGCCGTTCTCCGAGAATTTCCGGGCCATCCAGCATGCGCCCGGCGCAACGCCCGAACAAAAGCTGGAGCGCATCATCCGGTTCCTGCTCGAAGACATCCAGAGCCGCCGGACAACGCGGCTTTTCCCGCATCTGTGGGCGCTGGCCAATCACGACGACTTCGTCGCCAAGGCCGTCGACAGCATCTATATTCTGGAGCGGGCGACGTTCACAGACCTGATCGCCGAGATCAACCCGGGCCTCAATGCGGCGGAACGGGAAGGGCTGGCGGTGTTCCTGTCGTCGGCGATTGCGGGTTCGACGATGTTCATCGGCCATGAAAAACCCTGGGGCCAGCATCTGCCGCTATACAGCGCCATCACGTGCCGGGGGCTCATTGAACTGGTCCGCACCATCACGCCGGAGCAGCTCAATGCCTATGGCTGGCAGCGTTCGGATATCGGCCCCGACTGGCGGCCACCGACCCTGCTGCCGGCAGATGAATATGAAGCGCTGATCGCCGGCGCCCTAGCGCTGCGGGCAGACTAGTCCGTCAGAGGGTACAGGTCTCCCCATCCTCGGGCACGAGGACACGGTCGCTGAGCTGGTGCGCTGCGAGATAGTCACGGAGCTGACGCCGCGTCGCAACGCCGTGGTTCACCGCCTCGAAGTGACTGGCGATGATCGTCGCTGCCGGCGCTGCTTCGCAGACGGCGCGCACCTCTTCGGCATTCATGATGATATTGCCCAGCCCCGGGACCTGGGCGTCGCCGGCGTTGAGGATGATGACCTCAGGGCGGTAGGTCGCGATGTTGGCGGCCACATAATCGTTCCAGACGGTATCGCCGGCGAGGTAGAGCGTCTTTTCATCCGGATGGCTGAAGATGACGCCGCAGACCTCCTGAAGTCCGTCATAAGCAAATTGCAGGGCCGTGTCGGAACCGTGCTGGCCCGGCACCTTGCGCAGCTTCACACCATGGAACTCCGGATTGCCGGTCAGCACGCGCACGTCGCTGAACGTCTTGTCCTCCACATGATGCACGGCACCGTCTTCCAGCGAGACGTAGCCCGCAGCCCGGATCAGCGCTCGGTCGCCGAAGTGCTGTGCGAATACCGGCAGGCTGGCCGGGATCGCCTCGGCCGCCGCCTGGTCCCAATGGTCGGTGTGGGTATGAGTGACGATCACCGCATCGACATCGACGATCTGCTCCAGCGACACTGGCAGACCGACGGTCGGATTGCGCAGATGCGCGTTGGCCGTGCCGGCAAAGCCCGGCATCGACTCCTTTTGTGCCAGCATCGGGTCGATCAGGAAGCGGGACCCGCCATACTCGATGACGAGCGTCGCGTTGCGAATCTGGGTGACCTTCATGCGTCGATCCTCGGAAAAAGAGCAGCGCGAAAGCGACCATGCGCCGTCGCCTGTCCCTGCCTTCGCATTTGCTTGTCGCCTTAACATTAGTCAAATGAATAATATTGGTCATGCAGTCTAGTTTCGATGTCTGAATGAGGGAGCAGCGATAAGCGGCGACATTTCAGCTACAGATACCATCGGGCATGTCGACGTTTTGGTGGTTGGCGGCGGCATTTCCGCCATCGCTGCCGCCTCCGCCCTCAGCCGCTGACCCGAGCGGAGTTTCCTTGTTATCGACGCCATGGCAGACCACGGCGGCACCTGGCGCCTGCATCGCTATCCAGGGGTGCGGTCGGACAGCGATCTTTTTACCTATGGCTTCCACTTCAGGCCGTGGGGTGGCGCGCCCATCGCCAGTGGCACCCAGATCCTCGATTACCTTGGTGAGGCCATCGTCGACAACGGACTGGCCTCGCACTTCCGCTAAGGCATCGAGATGCAGAGCGCCGATTAGGATATGCTCGCCGGCGCCGCCTTCCAGGCTATGGCCCTTGCGGGCACGATCGGTATGTCGCTTCATCCGCCACGGCGGTTGCCGAAGCACTTCAAGGTGAGCGTCCGCTGGTTGTGCATGTCAACTCGTGAGCGGTCATTCCGTAATAGGCCCAACTGCTGTCATTGCCGAGTGTCCGCTCAACCACCGGCTTGCGACCGCAGCACGATCAGCTTTCAGATATGTTCGACGTGATCCATTGGGTATGCAAGGCCCCTAGACAGTCGGAACCTGGGACAAAAGGAAGTCCACATGGACAGCGTAGGCATGATTGAGCTTTCGGCGAGCGCGGCCGTGGCGGCGATGCGGGTAGGCGAGATGTCGGCCCTGGATTATGCCGATGCGCTGCTGGACCGCTGTGCGGCGGGTGCGAAACTTAACGCATTCATCACGCTCGACCCGGCAGCAGTGCGCGCTGCGGCGCGGGCAGCTGATGCCTACCGGGCGGCGGGCGGCGTGCTGGGTCCGCTGCATGGCCTGCCTATTCCGGTGAAGGACAGCGTCAACACCGCCGGCATCGAAACGACGGTGGGAACGCGGGCGCTGCGGGGCTGGCTCCCGGCGCATGACGCCACCACGATCGCCCGGCTGAAAGCGGCCGGCGCCATCGTGCTGGGCAAGACCAATATCCACGAATTGTCGTTCGGGTGGACCAGCAACAATCTGGAATTTGGCGCAGTGCGCACCCCCTATGATCCCTCGCGCATTCCAGGCGGCTCTTCCGGCGGCACCGCGGCGGCTGTAGCCGCCCGGATGGCGCCGCTGGGCATCGCAGAAGATACGCAAGGCTCCATCCGGGTGCCGGCGGCGCTGTGCGGCATTGCCGGCTTCAGGCCAACCACGGGGCGTTATCCCACCGATGGCACCGCGCCGATCACCCCGCTCTTCGATCAGATCGGGCCACACGCCCGCTGTGTTGCTGATCTCGCCCTGTTTGATGCCGTGGTGACCGGAGAGGAAGCCCCGATCATGCCAGCAACACTCGCTGGCCTGCGCATCGGCATTGACCGCAGCTTCTTCTTTGCCGGCATTAATGCCGAAGTGGCCGCCCTGACCGAAACTGTGGTGGCCCGGCTGGCCAGGGCAGGTGCAGTGATCGTCGAGGCGCCGGTGCCTGGAATGGACCGGGTCGTGCCGGTGGCCAGTGCGATCCAGGCGCATGATGTGGTGCCGGCGCTGGAACGCTATCTGATGGAATCGGGCGCGCCGGTTGATTTTGAAACCATGTTCGCCAGCGTCAGCGCTGATGTGGCCGGCGTGTTTGCCCAGGTGGGATTGCGCGGTGCGCCATCGGCAATCGCTGACGATGTCTATGCCGCAGCCCGCGATGTGGAACGGCCGACGCTGCAACGCGCGATGGCAATGTGGTTTGCCGAGCATCGCATCGATGCCATGCTGATGCCAGCGACGATGGTGCCAGCAACGCCCATAGGCGAGGACGCTTATGTCAATATAAACGGCAGGAATGTGCCCTTTGCCACCGCCATGGCCCGCAATATCAGCCCGGGCAGTACATTGGGCCTGCCGTCGCTGGTGCTGCCGTGCGGTTTGACGGGGGGCGGCCTGCCGGTTGCGATCGAACTGGATGGCCCGGCCGGCAGCGACCGCCGACTGTTGGCGATCGGCATGGCTGTGGAGCAGGTGCTCGGGGTGCTGCCGGCGCCTCTGCTGGGTGGCTAAGCGCTACGCAGGTCAGAAAGGGCATAGTGCTGTCGCCCAACTTTCGATCCAAGTGTGCGTCGTGGAATGGACACTGCAGTGTCACCTTGTCCGAAGTTTGGCTGCATATTTCGGACAAGCTGACACTCGACCCTGTCCGGAATTCTGATACATTTTTCGGACATGGAGATGAGCTCACTATCCCTAAAGGCGCAGATCGCTGATCGAATCGCCAAAGGCGTCCACGGCGCTGTGTGGACGCCTGCCGACTTTCTTGATCTGGCGGGGCGAGATGCGGTCGACAAGACGCTGCAGCGCTTGGTCAAATCAGGCAATCTGCGCAGGATCGACCGTGGGCTATACGACAAGCCCCGCTTCAACAGTCTGACCCTGAAGGACAGCGCGCCCGATCCTCGGGCAGTCATTGATGCGGTAGCGCGCCGGGACCAAATCCGCGTGCTGGTCGACGGGATGACTGCTGCCAACGACCTCGGGCTTACCAACGCCGTGTCGGCAAAAATCATCGTGCACAGCGAAGCT
>JBIPOH010000007.1:0-26523 GCA_044379435.1 Novosphingobium sp. | reverse complement strand
GCGGCCCCACAGTGCAAAACCGTTCGACGTGCACCTCATGGTTGCGCCGGTGGATGTGTATCTCGAAGCGTTCGCCGCTGCCGGTGCAGACATCATCACCGTGCATCCGGAAGCTGGCCCGCACATTCATCGCACAGTCCAGGCCATTCGCGCTCTGGGCAAAAAGGCCGGGATCGCACTCAACCCCGCCACGCCCGCGAAGATGCTCGACTACCTGATCGACGAGATCGATCTGGTTTTGGTGATGAGCGTCAATCCCGGCTTCGGCGGGCAGAGCTTTATTTCCAGCCAGCTGCGCAAGATCGAAGCCATCCGCAAGATGATCGAAAAGACGGGCCGCCCCATCCTGCTTGAGGTCGATGGCGGTGTCGATACCACAACTGCCCGGCAATGCTGCGATGCCGGCGCAGATGTGCTGGTCGCCGGCACGGCATCGTTCAAGGGCGGTGCCGCATGCTACAGCGCAAACATTGCCGCCCTCAAGGGCGCTGACTGATACGATGGCGGGCCTTTACCCCGGATCACGCGATGCCCCGGAAGAGGCTGCGGTTCTTGGGTCTGCAACTGATCCATCAGACGATCAAGGGGCAGAGCGTCAGGCACTGCCGCTGGCTCAGGAACCGGAACCGCTGGTCATCGATCCGCGCAAAGCCCACCCGTCCCTGGGCAAGGCGCCAGCAGCCACCATTCAGGCAGATCCGGATTTGCTGCCACTCGAACCCGGCCGCGCGCTTGCGATTGCCGATTTCTCTCCGCCGCAGCTCAGCGCGGGTGAGCGGCTGATCCGTCTGGCCTACGGTCTCGGTCTGCCGCCATCGGCCCTGAATCCCTTTCGCAAGCGCAGCCGCCCCCGTCTCACCGCTACGGTGGCCAGCGCTCTTCAGGGTGATCCCGCTTCGGGAACCGCGCTCAGGGCAGGCCATTTCCTGCTTCATGGCGTCAAGCTGGCTATCGCCGATACCGAGTTTTCCGGCCCGCGCCTGTCCCCGCCATTCGAACGTCTGGTCCACGGCTTCGGCTGGTTGGGCGACCTGGCAAGTTGCGCCGCCCGCCAGCAGGGCGTTCCCGTTGCCGAACGGATCTTCGCAGCGTGGCTAGCCGCCAATCCGCGCCCCGGTGCGGGTCCGGCATGGGCCATTGGAAACACCGGGCACCGTCTGCTCAACTGGCTGGTCCACGCGCCGCTTCTGCTGTCGAGCCAGGACCGCAAGCTGCGCGCACGCGTGCTGACCACATTTGAAGATACTGCGCGCTGGCTTGATCGCCATGTAAGCCGAGCAGAAGATACGCTCGCCGAAGTGGCAGGGTGGACCGCGATCACCGCTGCCGGGCTGCTGCTGGCCGAAGGCCGCGCCCGCCGCCTTTATGGAGAGGGCAAACTGATCCGCGCCCTCGGCGATCTTGTCAGTGATGATGGCGGGGTGCTCTCTCGCAGCCCGCTTGGTCAGATCGAAGTGATTGAGCTGCTTGTCCAACTGCGCGCATGCTATGCTGCCGTGCGCAGCACCCCGCCACCGCAGCTTGATACGATTCTCGAACTGCTGGTTCCTCCGTTGCTAACCTTACAGCACGGCGATGGCGGTCTCGGTTCCTGGCAAGGCGCCGGTGCGATTTCGTCAGACCGAATCGCAGCGCTGATCAAGGCCAGCGGCGTGCGGACTCGCCCGCTGCGCGATGCCCGCCACTGGGGTTATCAGCGGGTCAGCGCCGGCAAGTCGGTCCTGCAATTCGATGCCGCTCCGCCGCCGCTCGCCCGCCACGCCCGCGATGGTTGCGCCTCCACACTGGCATTCGAATTCAGCCAGGGCGCCGAGCGGCTCATTGTGAACTGCGGCGGTGCGGCATTTGCCGGGGGCTTGATCCCTCTGCGCCTCGCCCAAGGCCTGCGCGCCACTGCCGCGCATTCGACACTTGCGATTGACGACTTCAATTCCACCGCGGTGCTGATCAACGGAAAGCTTGGCTCAGGCGTAGCGGAAGTCGAGGTCGACCGGCGAATACTGACGGGCGAAGGCGCCGGGGCTACACGTATCGAGGCGAGCCACAACGGCTATGTCGCACGTTACGGACTTACACACCGCCGCATCCTGATTCTGCGCGATGACGGCAGTGAACTGCGCGGCGAAGACCTCCTTGTTCCCACGGGCCGTCGCGGCAAGCGCGGCATGATCGGTGTGGCCTTGCGCTTCCACCTCGGCCCCCATATCGAGCTGGCTCAGGGCCGAGACGGTCTTGGCGTCACGCTGGCCCTACCGGATGGCAGCCTTTGGCAGTTCCGCTCGGGCCGCGATCCGGTGACGCTGGAGGAAAGCATCTGGGCCGATGGCATGGGTCGCCCGCTGGCAACACGTCAGTTGGTCATTTCCGCCAAGATACCACGTAGCGGCGAGACATTCTCGTGGCTGCTCAAGAAGATGCGCTAGACAGGATTCTTCAACGTGACTGATGTGACGATCAAGCGGGCACTGCTTTCAGTGTCCGACAAAAGCGGCCTTGCCGAACTCGGGCGCACTCTTGCGGCGCATGGTGTGGAGCTTGTCTCGACGGGAGGGACTGCAGCAGCCCTGCGTGAGGCCGGGCTTACAGTGCGCGATATCTCCGAACTCACCGGTTTTCCCGAGATGATGGATGGCCGGGTCAAGACGCTGCACCCCAAAGTGCATGGCGGCCTGCTGGCTGTGCGTGACGATGCCGCACACGCTGCCGCAATGGCAGAGCATGCCATCGGCGCAATCGATCTGGTGATCGTGAACCTCTATCCTTTCGCCGCTACGGTCGCCAAGGGAGCAGAGCGCGACGAGGTGATTGAGAATATCGACATCGGCGGCCCCTCGATGGTGCGCTCCGCCGCCAAGAACCACCGCTATGTGACAATCGTGACCGATCCGGCAGACTATGCGGCGCTGGCAGATGCGATGACCCGCAGTGGGGGGGCGACCACTCTCGATTTCCGCAAGGCGATGGCGGCCAAGGCCTTTGCAGCAACCGCAGCCTATGATGCGGCCATTGCACAATGGTTTGCGCTGACCGACCAGCAGCATCACTTTCCGCCAACCCTGCTCGGAGCCAGCACGTTGGTCTCGACACTGCGCTATGGCGAGAACCCGCACCAGACTGCGGCGCTCTATGTGCCCGCACAGGGCAGCGCTGTCAGTGGCCTGCCCCAGGCCCGGCAAATGCAGGGCAAGGAACTGTCCTACAACAACTACAACGACGCCAATGCGGCGCTTGAACTGATTGCCGAGTTCGGCACGGAACAAGCTGCCGTGGTTGTCGTCAAGCACGCCAACCCCTGCGGCGTGGCTGTCGGCGCAACGCCGCTGGAGGCTTGGCAGGCTGCACTCGCCTGCGATTCGGTCTCGGCGTTCGGAGGCATCGTTGCCCTGAACCGGCCGCTCGATGGTCCGACGGCAGAGGCCATCTGCGATATCTTCACCGAAGTCGTCGTGGCTCCAGGCGCGGATGACGCTGCCCTCGCGGCGTTCGCTCGCAAGAAGAACCTGCGCCTGCTGCTGATCGATGCTTTTCCCGAGGCCAGCCGTAGCGGTCTCGTGACTGTGCCGATCTTGGGCGGACTGCTGGTGCAGGACCGGGACAATGGCACGCTTGGCGATGACATGCTCAAAGTGGTCACCAAGCGCCAGCCAACCGCGCAGGAACTGGCCGATTGCCGGTTCGCATGGACTGTGGCGAAGCACGTGAAGTCCAACGCGATCGTCTATGCCCGCGAAGGGGTGACCGCAGGGATCGGCGCGGGCCAAATGAACCGGCGCGACAGCGCGAGGATCGCCGCGGCAAAGGCACTGGAAGCGGCTGAGACCCATGGCTGGACCGCGCCGCGCACGGTCGGCTCGGCAGTCGCGTCAGACGCGTTCTTCCCCTTTGCAGATGGCCTTCTGACAGCGATCGAAGCCGGGGCAACGGCGGTGATCCAGCCGGGTGGGTCGATCCGGGATGAGGAAGTGATTGCGGCGGCAGACGCGGCCGGAATTGCGATGGTCTTCACCGGAATGCGTCATTTCCGGCACTGAGCCTTGAAATGACGGGCCCCTGAAATGACGGGGCGTGTACGTACCCGCCTCACACATCAGCGATAGAAGACGTGGTTGTCCACTCGCGCCATGCGAGTCTTCCCCCATGACGGCGCGACATGCGTGGCATGGAAGAACATGGCCCCCTCTACGGGGCTTTTCCATGCGCCGCTGTCAGCAATCAGCGCAATCTTCACGGCCTGCTGCCACAAATGGCTGTCGCGATTGACCGCCGGGATGCTGTTGGCGCGGACGAACGAGAATTGCGAAGGCTGATACACCACACCGCAATAGGAGCTGGGAAACCGACCCGAAGCTGCGCGAGTCACGATCACGCGGCCAACAGCCAGTTGCCCGGCCGGCGTTTCACTGCGAGCTTCGAAATAGATCGCGCCAGCGAGGCATTCGATGTCGCGCGTCAGAGAGGCAGGAAGTGGTGTGCGGGCGATCAGCTCCGCCAGCGACACTGCGCTCGGCGTGGCTTCGCCGTCATTGTCAGGCCCGCTGTGCTCGGGCTGGGGAAGTGGCTGTTCGGCTGGCCGGAACACGCTCTGATGCGGCTCTACGGTTATGGCCGAAGATCCGGGTGCTTCAGCGACCGGGATCTGGATATCCTGTGCTTTTGCCCCGGATCCACCGGTGCTGAACAGGATGGTAGCAAAACTGGCGGCAATGCACACGGCACTGGCGATTCGAAACTGGCGGCTCATGCATCTTCGTCAATGGGCGGTGAACGTCGGCACAAGGCGCGGCAGGTTCCGATCCGGCAAGGCTTGCCTCACACGGCCAGCAACCTGTCGAAGGCCATGGCGTCTGCCCCCCGTCTGCGTGCTGGCGGGGAAGACCTAACTGTCATCCCATCGCTGCCCACGCGCGGTAGAGTGTGGGCCGGTTAGAGCGGCGGGCGCACAAGTCAACCCATGCATCCGGTTTTGTTCTCGTTCAGCGCGAGATTCAGGATAAACTGGTCGCCTTGAGCGACGGTCAGTTCAATGATCCAAAGATCACGGTCCTGGGCCTTGCGCCGTGCCAGATAGCGTTCAAATTCTTCTTTGTTTTCAGTATCCTGAACCTTTGAAAGGGTCCAGGCTCGCAAACCGTCTGCCCTTGGCAGCCGCTCGAACAACCGAGCGTTGGTCTGACCAAAGCCCTGATTCTCCAAGAGAACGATCAGGATGGAGCCGCTGTCAGCCTCACCCTTGTGCAGCACCATTGCAAAGCCGCCCGCAGCCTCCGCCAGACGAATCATCGCTGATGCTTCAACGGCGGCAGGAAGGCGCCCGGTGCTCATGCGCGCGCGCCGCCCGGTCCGGGCCAGACAAGCCATGACCCTGCGCCGGCATTCATTCGGGCGGCAATATTGCGAAAGTGGTCGGCACTGGGTGCCGCAAGATCAAGCCGCGTCGCGGTCAATGACATTGACGAGCAAGGCATAGATCGCATCCGCATCCGGGGCAGCAATCAGCCGCTCGTGCATGCGCTCGTCCCGCATGAGCCGCGAAATCGCAGCCAGCGCCTGCAAGTGCGTCGCCCCTGCCTGTTCCGGCGAAAGCAGACCAAACACGCAATCGACCGGCATGCCATCGGATGAAGCAAAATCGGCTGGGCGCTCCAGCCGGAAAAAGACCGCCACCGGACGCGCGAGCCCTTCGAGGCGCGCATGTGGTATGGCAACTCCGCGCCCAAACCCCGTGCTGCCTAGCGTTTCGCGCTCTTCGATGCGGTCGAGCACCGTCGCACGGTCAAGTCCGTACACGTCGGCAAAGCAATCCGCGAGCGCACCGAGGATCTGTGCCTTCGTTTCAGCGCGCAAGATGCGCACGGCCTGGGGATCGATCGAGAAAAGAGCGGTCATGGAACCAGTTATACCGGAAAATGCGCATATGCGCCTGATGCGGAGCGGCCAATGCGCCGGAACGCGGTGCGGTGCAAGCACCGAATCGTGTCACAGCGTGTGGAAGCAGCACACCGGACCGGCATCAGCCAGCGCGCAATTTGTGCGCGCCAGCCAATGCGGGTGAAATCAGGTGGGCTCAACCCAGCCGATTGAACCATCGCCGCGCCGGTATACCATGTTGTGCACACCCGTCCCCGCGTTCTTGAAGAGCAGGGCATTGGTATTGCGCAGATCGAGCATCATAACCGCGTCGGAAACGCTGGCAGTCGGCACGTCCACGCGCGTTTCTGCAATGACCAGAGGCGCATCAGCGGGCTCTTCCGCTTCGGTTTCCTCCACCACGAACACGGTATAGGCGGCATCTTCCTCGCGCCGCGCATGATCGGCCTGATCCTGCCGCGCGGTGATCCGGCGCTTGTAGCGGCGAAGCTGCTTCTCGATCTTCTCGGCCGACTGGTCGAGCGCAACATGTGCGTCCTGTGCAACTCCGCTGCCCTTGAGGATCAGGCCCTGCGCTACATGAGTCACGATATCACAGCGAAAGCCCCCATGCGGTGCTTTGCCCAGCGTAACGTGCGAGGTCAGCGCGCGCGAAAAATACTTGTCGACGATCGCGGAGAGGCGCTCCTCGGCATGCGCTTCGAACGCGGCGCCGGTATCGACCTGATGGCCTGAAACGCGAATATCCATAACTCACTCTCCTTCGCTCAATTCCCTTCCCGGACCCAGCCGGGAAAGGCCGGTTCATCGCAGCCAGATGGCTCCTTTGATCGCATCGACAAAAGTGGCGTGGCGCGCCATTTCCTCCGCATTTGCAGCGTGCGGACGCGCCGGGCGAAGTGCCCGCCGGGTCGACGGTGCAACTGGCGCTGCCACTGCCGCAACCTTCAATTCGGCACCCACATCGGCCGCCAGTTCCAGACCGATCTGCCGCCCACCCATGAGCTCGACGTAGAGTTGAGCCAGCAACTCGGCATCCAGCAGAGCGCCATGGCGAACCCGGTGGCTGCGATCGATCCCATAGCGGGAGCACAGGGCATCGAGGCTCAGCTTTGCACCGGGATGCTTGCGCCGGGCAATCACCACCGTATCGACCATGCGGGCGCGATCAACCGCAGGCAGATGGCAAAGCGCGAGCTCGGTATTCAGGAAGCCGAAATCGAAGCCGGCGTTGTGCGCCACGAGCGGCGCATCACCCAGAAAATCAAGCAGTTCGCCAGCCCGCTCGGCAAACAGGGGTTTATCGGCTAGAAAGGCGCTGGATAGGCCGTGAACAGACTCAGCTTCGGCCGGCATCCCGCGTTCCGGGTTGAAATAGGCATGAAACACTGCGCCGGTTGGCATGCGGTTCATCATTTCAATGCAGCCAATTTCCACCAGCCGATCACCGCTTTGCGGATCAAGGCCCGTCGTTTCTGTATCGAAAACGATCTCACGCATTTGCTGTTGTCTGGACCCGCCGGAGGGGGCTTGCAAGGCTTCAGCGGTGCTTTTTTTGCCGCAGGGTATCAACCAGTGCCGCCACCTGCGTACGCGTTTCCGCCAATGTCACCCCGGTATCGATGACATGGTCCGCCCGCGCCCGCTTTTCAGCGTCGGGCACTTGCAGGCTCAGGATCTTGGCAAACTTTTCCGGGGTCATTCCGGGGCGGGCAAGAACGCGCAGCCGCTGCATTTCGGCAGGTGCGGACACCACGGCGACAGCATCAAGCCCTGCACCATGGCCCTTTTCGAATAGCAGCGGGATATCGAAGGCAATGAGCGGCTCGCCCGCATGTTCGAGCAGGAAGGTTGCGCGCTCATCCCCCACAGCCGGGTGGACGATCGCCTCGAGCCTGGAGAGCGCCTCTGCATTGCCGAACACCTGCGCACCAAGCGCCTGCCGGTCTACGCCATCCGCGCCCGTCGTGCCGGGAAAAGCCGCTTCGATTGCGGGAAGCAGCACGCCACCATTTCCCTGCAACCGGTGAACCGTGGCATCGGCATCGAACACGGGCACGCCGAGTTCGCGCAGCATGAGCGCGACGGCGGACTTGCCCATGCCGATCGAGCCGGTGAGGCCGAGAATGAAGGGGTGGCTCACGGCATCAGCACCTTGCGCAGATCAGCGTCCCGGTCCCGCGGGGGGAGGGCGCCGAAGAAACGGCGAAATGCGTGATCGGCCTGTCCGATCAGCATCGACAGGCCATCGATGGTCGGAAACCCGGCTTGCCGGGCTGATTGAAGCAGTGCCGTGTCGAGCGGGCTGGTGACGATATCATAGACGATGGAACCCGGCGGCGAATGACTCAAGTCGAACGCAAGAGCGGGCTGGCCAGTCATGCCAAGCGAGGACGCGTTAACAACGAGATCGAGGCAGCCCTCGCGGTCATCAAAAGCGAAATCAGTGATATCCGCGAAATGGGAAAGATCCGCGACATGGTGCTCGCCGCCGGGGTCAAGCTCATCCAGCAGTGCGCGGGCCTTGTCCGGATTGCGCCCAGCCAGCACGATCACGAAGTGCTCGTCCGCAAGTCCCTTGATGATGGCCCGGGCAGCGCCGCCCGTGCCGATCACGCGGGCCATGCGGAAGTAGTGCGTCTGATCGAGCTCGGCGCGCAAGGGTTCGAGGAAGCCGGGCACGTCAGTGTTATACCCGGCAAGAAGCCCGTTTTCGGGCACGATGGTGTTCACGGCGCCGACTGCAGCGGCCAGCGGATCGAGCCGGTCCAGCAAAGGAATCACGGCTTGTTTGTGCGGCATGGTGACGTTGCACCCCCGCCAGAGGGGATCGGCACGGCGGCTGTCCAGATATTCGCCAAGGTCGCTACTGCGCACGTGTGTGGCTCGATAGTTGCCGCTAATTCCCAGCGCTTCCAGCCAGAATCCATGGATTGCCGGAGACTTTGACTGCGCAATGGGATCGCCGATCACTTCGGCATAAGGGCTGCTCATGCGGGCAGCTCACCATGGGTGCGCAGCGCGCCGAGCAGGGCCAGCAGCGGCATGCCGAGCACGGTGAAATGGCTGCCTTCGATGTGTTCGAACAGCTGCACACCGAGTGCTTCGATCCGGAACACACCAACGCAGGCACCAACTGCAGGCCATTCCTGCGCCAGATACCCCTCGATGAAATCGGCGCTCAGCGTGCGCACACTGAGCCTTGCCGTTTCGCAGTGACGCCAGACCGGCACGCCGTCGCGCACGAGAATCGCCGCAGAATGCAGTTTCATCGTTTGCCCGGAAAAGAACGCGAGGTGCCTTGCCGCATCAGCTCGGCTGGAGGGCTTGTCGAACGTGCGCCCGCAGACCTCGACCAGCGAATCGCCGCCGAGCACCAGCCGCCCCGGCGCACTGACCGAAACGGTGAGCGCCTTGGCTTCTGCGAGGATCATCGCGATTTCACTGCCCGGCACACCGATCAGTTCGCGTTTGATCGCGGCTTCATCGACATCCGAACTGCGCGCCTCGAACGGGACGCCAGCTGCGGTCAGCATGGCCTTGCGGCTCGCGCTTTGTGACGCCAGTATCAGCATTCTCTCACCTTCACAGGGCATGTCCTCCACCCCCGCCGCCGCCCGCATCGGGACTGCGCTCGTTATAGAGGTTGATCACGGCCGCTGCCGTCTCCTCGATGGAGCGGCGCGAGACGTCAATCACTGGCCAGCCGTTATCCGCGAACATCCGGCGGGCATACTGCACTTCCCGTACCACATGCTCACTATCAACATAGGCCGTTTCCGGTGCCTGATTGAGCGAGAGCAGACGATTGCGCCGCACCTGAATCAACCGTTCCGGGCTGGTGGTCAGTCCAACGACCAGCGGCCGCCGCAAGCTGAACAGCGCAGGCGGTGGCGGGCTTTCGACCACGATAGGGATATTGGCGACCCGATAGCCGCGATTGGCAAGATAGATCGCGGTCGGTGTCTTCGAGGAACGCGAGACGCCGGCAAGCAGGATATCCGCCGCTTCCCAGTCCTCCCACGCGATGCCATCATCATGGGCAATGGTGAACTGAATCGCCTCAACCCGGCGGAAATAGGCATCGTCCATAGTGTGCTGGCGGCCCGGCCTACCCTTGGCTGCCTGCCCAAGTTGCGTTTCGAGCGCGAGGGTCACGGCATCGAGCGCCGGCACACTGGGTAGGCCAAGCGCGGCGCAGCGGGTTTGCAGCAGTTCGCGCGTTTCGGCATTGACCATGGTGAAGAGGACAAGCCCCGGGTTCGCGGCAATCTCGCCCATGATCCGATCCAGGTGCTGCTGTGAACGGACCATGGGCCAGAAATGGCGCACGACATCGGCATCATCGAACTGGGCCAGCGCCGCCTTGGCAATCATCTCGAGCGTTTCGCCGGTGGAATCCGACAGAAGGTGGAGATGCAGACGCGCCATCGAAGTTCCCGATCCGCCTCCGGGAGAAGGCTGTGGATTGAGCGAGGATAAACCACGGGAGTAATCTGCGGACAAGTTTGCGCTGCAGTTATACCCCCCGACAGCAGGCTCCAGGCAGGCAGTTTGCAAACAGGCGCGGCAGATTGTCCACAGGCTGGGGACAGCAGGGACAAGTTTCGCTTGCACCACGTGGCCGCAGCAACTGTTCAGAGTCGCTGACACGCTTTTTTGTGGAGACGGCGGGACAAATCGGGCAGATGACGTCCGTCCCCGTTTTCCACAGGGCCATCTATCATCCTCAATCTGATTCAAAAGAATCTATAGATTTGAATTGGGCCACCGTTTCGATGTCAAGCACTACCCAGAAGCCCCTCCTCGCCACCCTCAAGGGCGCCAATCTTTCCCGTCGTCCGATCTGGCTGATGCGGCAGGCCGGGCGCTATCTGCCCGAGTACCGTGAACTGCGCGCAGAGAAAGGCGGTTTCCTTGCGCTGGTCTATGATCCCGCAGCCGCTGCCGAGATTACACTCCAGCCGCTGCGCCGGTTCGGCTTCGATGGGGCGATCCTGTTTTCGGATATCCTGATCGTGCCTTACGCGATGGGTCAGGACTTGCAGTTTCTGGCCGGTGAAGGCCCTGCGCTCTCTCCCCGCCTGCTCGATGTGGGTCTGGAGACCCTCAGGAGCGTGCCTGAGCGCCTTTCGCCGATCTATGACACGGTGGCGCAGGTCAGCGCGGCCTTGCCCCCTGAGGCGACCATGCTGGGCTTTGCGGGCAGCCCCTGGACCATCGCGACCTACATGGTGGCGGGCGAGGGCAGCCGCGACCAGCACGATACCCGCGCGCTGGCCTATCGCGATCCCGGTGCATTCCAGGCGATCATCGACGCGATTGTCGATGTGACGGTGGAATACCTCAGCGGCCAAGTGAAGGCAGGCGCTGAAGGCTTGCAACTGTTCGACAGCTGGGCGGGCAGTCTCGCCCCGGCGGAGTTCGACCGCTGGGTGATCGCGCCCAATGCGCGGATCACCGAGGCCATGCACAAGCTGCACCCCGATGTGCCGATCATCGGTTTCCCCAAGGGCGCTGGCGAAAAGCTGGCCGCCTATGCGCACGGCACCGGTGTGGATGCAATCGGCGTGGACGAAACCATCGATCCGGTCTGGGCGGCAAAGACTCTTCCCGCCGGTATGCCGGTGCAGGGCAATCTCGATCCGCTGCTGCTGCTGGCAGGTGGTCCCGCGCTGGAAGACGGTGCACGCCGCGTGCTCGATGTGTTTGCCGACCGGCCGCACGTGTTCAACCTTGGCCATGGCATTGGGCAGTTCACGCCAATCCCGCATGTCGAGCGGCTGCTTGAGGTGGTGCGCGGGTGGTCGCACTAAGGCGGTTTTCCACCAGCCCCAAATCCCAAGTTCCGATCTGGCTGCGGAAGCGCTAGGCTCGGCAGCATGTTGCAGGTGCTCGCGATGCTCTATCTCTGGCTCAAGGCCGGCCACGTCATTTTCGTAATCTTCTGGATGGCGGGGCTGTTCATGCTGCCGCGGTTCTTCGTCTATCATCAGGAAGCGCCGGAAGGATCACCGGAAAATGCGATCTGGGTGGACCGCGAGCGCAAGCTGATGAAGATCATCATGTGGCCGTCGCTGTTCGTAGTCTGGGGTCTTGGCCTTGCGCTCGCGGTTAGCGGCGAATGGTTCACGCAAGGCTGGTTTCACGCCAAACTGGCGCTGGTTCTGGTGCTTTCGGCCTACCACATGTGGCTGGCGGGTTATGCGGCAAAGCTGCAGCGGGGCGAGCGGCAGCTGACCGGGCGGCAATTGCGGCTACTTAACGAGATACCCGGCGTGACTGCTGCGCTCATCGTGATCTTTGTGATCGTGAAACCGTTCTGATTCGGCACCCGTTCCGAGATTGACGCCCCCACTGCCGAGGCCTATGCGCAAAATCGCAATCCGGTTTATGGCAGCGCGTTTCCACGACCTGCCCCCTTTGGTCCGCTTTCCCCAAGCCCCATGACCTTCCGGCGCGCGCACATGCACCTGTTTCGGCCTCCTTTGCGGCCTCTGTTCGGATAGATCCCATGCATCTCAAGGAACTCAAGAAAAAGACGCCCGCCGAGCTGGTCCAGATGGCCGAAGAGCTCGATGTCGAGGGTGCAAGCACGCTGCGCCGTCAGGATCTGATGTTCGCCATCCTCAAGGAAGTGGCAGAGGACGGCGAGGAAATCCTCGGCATTGGCACGATCGAAGTGATGCCGGACGGTTTTGGTTTCCTGCGCAGCCCAGAAGCCAATTACCTGGCCGGGCCGGACGATATCTATGTTTCGCCCAACCAGGTGCGAAAGTGGGGCCTGCGCACGGGTGATACCGTGGAAGGCGAAATCCGCGCTCCCAAGGATGGTGAGCGCTATTTCGCGATCACGCGGCTGATCAAGGTGAACTTTGACGATCCGGACGCTGTGCGCCACCGGGTGAACTTCGACAACTTGACGCCGCTCTATCCGAACGAGCGCCTGCGGCTCGATACGCTTGACCCGACGGTCAAGGATAAGTCGGCCCGCGTGATCGATCTCGTCAGCCCGCAGGGCAAGGGCCAGCGCGCGCTGATCGTGGCGCCGCCACGCACCGGCAAGACCGTGCTCCTTCAGAACATGGCCAAGGCCATCACCGACAACCATCCGGAAGTATTTCTGCTGGTGCTGCTGGTGGATGAACGCCCTGAAGAAGTCACGGACATGCAGCGTTCGGTGAAGGGCGAGGTCATTTCCTCCACCTTCGACGAACCTGCCAGCCGCCACGTGCAAGTCGCCGAAATGGTGATCGAGAAGGCCAAGCGTCTGGTCGAGCACAAGCGTGATGTTGTCATCCTGCTCGATTCGATCACGCGTTTGGGCCGCGCTTACAACACCGTGGTGCCAAGTTCGGGCAAGGTGTTGACGGGCGGCGTGGATGCCAACGCATTGCAGCGCCCGAAGCGCTTCTTCGGCGCGGCGCGCAATATCGAGGAAGGCGGCTCGCTTTCGATCATCGCCACTGCGCTGATCGATACCGGCAGCCGCATGGATGAAGTGATCTTCGAGGAGTTCAAGGGCACCGGCAACTCGGAAATCGTGCTCGACCGCAAGGTGGCGGACAAGCGCATCTTCCCCGCGCTGGACGTGGGCAAGAGCGGCACCCGCAAGGAAGAATTGCTCGTACCGCAGGACCAGCTCAGCAAGATGTGGGTGCTGCGCCGCATCCTCATGCAGATGGGTACGATCGACGCGATGGAATTCCTGCTCGACAAGATGAAGAACTCGAAGACCAACGAGGACTTCTTCGCGACGATGAATCAGTAAGATACGAACCGGATAGGATGGCAGCGGCGCTCAGGCTTTCTGGAGCGCCGCTGACATCATTTCCCACAGCTTGTTCATGGCCTTCAGCGGCCGGACCATCACCTTGAAATCAATGATTTTTCCATCGAGATCAAAACGGATGATATCGATTCCGTTGACATGGATTCCATCAACCGTGGCGGTGAACTCCAGCATGACCTCAGGTCCGTCGACGAGCTCGCGGACATAGCTGAAGCTGGTATCGGCAAAGACTTCGCCCGCTGCGGAAAGATACATCAGCACCTTGGCATGGCCTTCCTGCGGAGTGTGGACCACCGGCGAGTGGAACACTGCGTCGGGGGCGATCAGCTCTGCCAGCAGCGCCGTATCGCCCGTGTGCATGTAGCGGTGCCAGGCGGCGAGGCCAGTGTGCATGGGGTCTCTCTCCTTGTTCTTGCGCAGGCTTGCGGCACGTCGGGATCGCGCCTGCCATTGATCCAGCGCAGGTTTGCGCTAACCCTGCGCGAATGACAACCATGCCGCCAGAAAGCCTTATTGCAGAAGGAATGGCCGCACTGCGGGCGCGCAATGCGGCTCGAGCGGCAGACTTGCTGCGCGAGGCGGGACGCATGTTACCGGCAGATCGCATGCCCTGGCCGGGATTGGCGCAGGCCGAGCTGGCGCTTGGCAACCATGCGGCGGCGGAAGCAGCACTAGACCAGCAATTGGCGCTGACCCCGCGCGATGTGGGCGCGCTGCTTGCCAAGGGGCAGCTGCGCCAGCGCGCGCGCGATGACCGGGCTGCAGTGAGCTTCTATACCACGGCGCTGGCGCAGGCCGGCGTGAGCGGCATTCCGCGCGGAATGGAGGGCATGGCCCGCGCCGCGCAGGCTTTCGTGCGTGAGGCGCAGGGTGCCTTCCAGCGGCATCTTGATGCCGTGATGGATGGCGGGCTTTCTCCGGCGATGGAAGAGGCGCTGGGGCTGCTGCGCGGCACGCGCGAGATCGATTTGCAGCAGCCTTCGCTGTTCTATTATCCCGGGCTACCGCAGCGGCGATTCTATGACCCAGAGGAGTTTCCCTGGCTCGCCGCCATGCTGGCTCTGCTGCCCGATATGCAGGCCGAACTCACCGCCATTACCGCGAGCGAGGCGCCGGACACATTCGCGCCTTATGTTGTCACGCCCGAGGACCGGCCCGCGCCCAACAATCCGCTGTTGGGCGATCCTTCGTGGGGTGCGTTTTATTTCTGGAAGGATGGCGTATCGGTCGAGAGCAACGCCGCGCGTTGCCCCGCCACCATGGCCGCGCTGGCCCTTGCGCCGATGCCGATGATCCCCGGTCGCGCGCCCAATGCATTGTGGTCGCGGCTCAAGCCAGGAACGCACATCGCGCCCCATTTCGGCATGCTCAACACACGGCTGATCTGCCACCTGCCGATTCGCACCGCGCCCGTATGCACATTGCGCGTGGGGAGCGAGACGCGAACGTGGGAGGAAGGCGTGCCTTTGATCTTCGACGATTCGATGCAGCATGAGGCACGCAATGCCGGGCTTGAGACGCGCACGGTGCTGCTGTTCGAAATCTGGCGGCCCGAAGTGCCTGAAACCGACCGCGCCGCCATTGCCCGGCTGCTCGAAGGCATTGCGGGGTATGACGGCGCGGCCTGAGCTCGCTTCAGGTCAGGTTTGCCTTGAAGAAATCGCGTGTGCGCTGATCAGCCAGAGCGGCACCGGCCTCGTCGCGGCGTGAGCCGATTTCGGCCGCGAAACCATGATCAAGACCGACATAGTCGTGCAGGACGACTTTCGGGTGCGAATCGAGTGTGCCGTGGATGGCTGCCTGCGCCTCAGGCCCGACGAAGTGATCGGCGGTGGGGATATGCAGCATCAGCGGATTGGCGATGGCGTGCGCTTCGCCCAGCATCTGGTCGATCATCACGCCGTAATACCCGACCGATGCATCGATATCGGTGCGCGCGGCGGCCATGTAGGCCATGCGGCCGCCAAGGCAGAAACCGACGAGGCCGACCTTGTCGACAGCCTGTTCGTGGCGCAGCCAATGGATTGCGGCTTCGATATCCTGCACGCCGAGATCGGGGTTATACTGCCCGAAATAGCCGAGCGCCTCTTGGAACTGCTCAGGCACATCGGAATCCAGCTGCACGCCGGGGGCAAACCGCCAAAAGATATCAGGTGCAACCGCGACATAGCCCAGCGCAGCCCAATCATCGCACTTCTTGCGGATCCCGGCGTTGACGCCGAAGATTTCGGGAATGACGATGATGGCCGCTTCGGTCTGCTCGTCCGGAGTTGCGATGTAGACGGGAAACTCGGCCTCGCCGTCCAGTGTTGCGATCGTCGTCATCTCACCCATGGTGCTTGTCCTTCTGGCATGGTCGTTGGTCGATGCGGTGTTAAGCGCCCACCGTGGACTTTGCCAAGCGTGCATGACAGTGATGGTGCAGCAGTACGAAAGGTCAGGGTCATGAAAGTCAACGTCGAGGTGGAATGCACGCCGGAAGAGGCGCGCCGCTTTCTGGGCCTGCCCGATGTGACGCGGGCGAACGATGTCTATGTCGATGCCATTGCCAAAGCGATGCAGGGCATGAACAGCGTGGATCAGCTGCAAGGCTTCGCCAAGCAGATTGCGCCGATGGGCGAGATGGGGCTCAAGCTGTTCCAGCAGTTCGTCGAACAGGGTGCCGGTGCCGCCATGGCTGGGTTCAAGACGGGCGCATCGGGCGACAAGCCCAAGTCCTGAACTCCAGATTCCTGAACGAGCGCATGTGACCGAGACGATCTTCGCGCTGAGCTCCGGCGCGCCTCCAGCTGGCATTGCCGTTATTCGCATTAGCGGACAGCAGGCGGGAGCCGCTCTGGCTGCGCTGGCCGGACGTTGTCCGCAGCCCCGCCGGGCAGTGCTGGCCGCCCTGTGCAAGGCAGGCGGTGAACCACTGGACCGTGCACTGGTGCTGTGGCTGCCGGGACCGGGCACGGCCACGGGGGAGGATTGTGCCGAGCTGCACCTTCATGGCGGGCGCGCGGTCGTGGCGGCGGTGGAGACGGCGTTGGGCGCACTTCCAGGCTTGCGCAAGGCTGAGCCGGGGGAGTTCACGCGCCGGGCATTCGCCAACGGCAGGATCGATCTGGCCGAAGCCGAAGGTCTTGCCGACCTGCTGTCTGCCGAGACCGAATTGCAGCGGCGCGCGGCGCTGGCTCTGGCAGATGGCGCGCTGTCCCGTCAGGTGGCCAGTTGGCGCAGCCGCCTGCTTGCGCTGTCTGCAGCGCTCGAGGCAGCACTCGATTTTGCCGGTGACGATGATATCGATGAACAGGCTGGCAGTTTGCCTCCAGGCTTTAACGGCGCGTGTGCGGGGCTGGCGGAGGACCTTGCTGCCTGGTTGGCGCGACCGCGCGCAGAGCCGCTACGCGAAGGCTTCCGGGTGGTTCTGGCAGGGCCGCCCAATGCCGGAAAATCCACATTGTTCAATGCGTTGGTTGAGGACGAAGCAGCGATTACCGCTGCCGAACCGGGCACCACGCGCGACGTTTTGCAGCGTGCCGTGGCACTGGGCGGGGTGCCGTTCACGTTTGTAGACACGGCAGGCCTGCGGGATGAAGGGGCAGGGGCCGTTGAGCAGATCGGGATTGCGCGCGCCCGTGCGGAAGCAGCACGGGCTGATCTTGTGCTTTGGCTCGGGCCGGAGGGTGACGGACCAAACGGCGGCGAGGTCTGGGAGATTGCCGCACAGTGCGACCGCGCCGATGTGGCGGTGAAGCGCGGTGCTCCGTTTCGCCTCTCGGCTTTTACGGGTGAAGGTGTTGATGCCCTGCGCGCAGCCCTCATTGAGAAGGCAGGCTTGGCGATGCCCGGACCGGGCGAAGTTGCGCTGAATGCGCGCCAGCATAGTCTGCTGAGCGAAGTGGCACAGGCAGTGGCTGAAGGTGCACGGCAAGGCGATCCGCTGCTTGCAGCCGAGGGTCTGCGCTTGGCGCGGGTTGCGCTGGACCGGCTCGTTGGTCGCACTGGGGTTGAAGATATGCTCGATGCGCTATTCGGACGGTTCTGCATCGGGAAGTGATGTTCCACGTGAAACACGGCGAAGCTTTCGCCATGCTTTGACGCAACTCCGCGAATTCGGTATCGCCGCGCGCATGCACCAATTCGATATCATCGTGGTTGGCGGTGGGCACGCCGGCGTCGAGGCGGCGGCTGTCGCTGCGCGCATGGGTGCGCGCGCCGCACTGGTCAGCTTCGATCCGGCGACGATTGGCGCGATGTCCTGCAATCCCGCTATCGGCGGGCTGGGCAAGGGTCATCTTGTACGTGAGGTCGATGCCTTTGATGGCCTGATTGCGCGGGCAGCGGATGCGGCGGCCATCCATTATCGCATGCTCAACCGCAGCAAGGGCAGCGCAGTACAGGGCCCACGCATTCAGGCAGACCGCAAACGGTTTCGCGCAGCCATCCAGCAGCAGGTCGCGGCTCAGGTTGGTCTGACTGTCGTTGCTGGCGAAGCGGCAGCGCTGCGGTTGTCTGGCGAGCGAGTCAGCGGGGTTGAACTTGCGGATGGCACGGTGCTGGCTGCGCAGGCCGTGGTGCTATGCACGGGCACCTTTCTTGGCGGCCGCCTGTTCCGGGGCGAGGAGCGCATGGAGGGCGGGCGGATTGGCGAGAACGCCGCACACCGGCTAGCCGCCCAGTTGCGCGGTGCGGGCTTGCCCATGGCGCGGCTGAAGACGGGCACGCCGCCTCGGCTTGATGGCCGTACAATTGATTGGTCGCGCCTGCCCGTGCAGCCAAGCGATCCAGAGCCGTGGACTATGTCCGTGCTGACGCAGGGGCGGGGGCTGCCGCAAGTGTTTTGCGCGATCGCCCGCACCAATGCGCAGACGCACGAGATCATTCGGGGTGGGCTTGATCGTTCGCCTTTGTTCAGCGGCGCGATTGATGCACAGGGTCCGCGCTATTGCCCCTCCATTGAGGACAAGATCCACCGGTTCGGGGACCGTGACGGGCATCAGGTATTCCTGGAACCCGAGGGACTCGATGACCATGTGATCTATCCGAATGGCGTTTCGACGTCATTGCCCACCGATGTGCAGCACGCGATGATGCGCTCGATGGAGGGCCTGGAAGCCGTCGAGATCATCGTGCCGGGTTATGCGGTCGAGTATGACCATATCGATCCGCGCGCTTTGCGCCGCAGTCTTGAACTTCGGGACATGCCCGGGCTCTATTGCGCCGGCCAGATCAACGGGACAACCGGCTATGAGGAGGCTGCGGCGCAAGGACTGATTGCGGGGATGCATGCCGCTGCTGCCGTGCTGGGCCGTGATGCTGCACCGCTTGATCGGGCGTCGGGTTACATGGCGGTGATGGTTGATGACCTGACGCTGCACGGCGTTTCCGAGCCTTATCGTATGCTGACGGCGCGAGCGGAGTATCGGCTGCGGCTGCGTGCCAACAATGCATCAACGCGCCTCACGCCCATGGCGCTGACGGCAGGCTGCGTCGGGCCAGACCGCGCAAGCTGGTTCGCGGCCCGGCAGGACGCGCGAGCAAAGGCGGAAGCAGCTTTGGCACAGCCCGTGACGCCCAGTGCGCTCAACGATCATGGCGTCATGGTGCGCAACGACGGCGTGCGGCGCCCGCTAGCCGAGTGGTTGCGGTTTCCGGAGGTCGACTTTGCCGCGCTGGTGTCTTGGCTTGGTGCCGCCATGCCGGATGCCGATCTTGCCGAAGAGCTGGCGGAGGATGCGGCTTACGCGCCCTATCTTGCGAGGCAGGAGGCCGAGTTGCGGCAGCTGCGGGCCAGCGACGGTGTTCCGCTGGGCGATTACTTTCCCTATGACGAGGTGCCGGGGCTTTCACGAGAGATGGTCGAACGGCTTGAGCGGGCGCGGCCCGATACGCTGGCGGCGGCAGGGCGCGTGCCGGGGATCACGCCCGCGGCCCTTGCCATTCTGCTGGTGGCGGCGCGGCGGCAGGTGGCCGCATGATGCTTGAGACCGAAGCGGCGGCGCGTGCGTGGTTGGCGGCGCACCATGAGGCGGCCGTGGCACGGCTGGAGATTCTGGTTGCCGCGCTGGCCGAGGAGAATGCGCGGCAGAATCTGGTATCGCGGCCTTCGCTCGATGCCGTGTGGCAGCGCCATATTGCCGACAGCGCGCAGCTTCTGCATGTTTCACGTGAAACAGTGCCGGACGGTTCCTGGCTCGATCTTGGTAGCGGAGCTGGTTTCCCCGGCCTGGTGATTGCTGCGCTTGAACCTAAGCGCACGGTGACACTGGTTGATTCGCGGCGGTTGCGCACGGAGTGGCTGGCGCGCGCGGCGGCGCAGATGGGACTTGAGAACGTGGAAGTCGTTCTCGCACGAGTTGAAGATCTGCCCGGACGGCAGTGGCAGGTGATTTCAGCGCGGGCGTTTGCGCCGTTCGAACGACTGCTGGAGGTGGCGGCGCGGTTTTCCACACCGGAAACGCTGTGGTTGTTGCCGAAAGGGGCCAAGGCGCAGCATGAGCTTGCTACACTCCCGTCCAAGTGGAACCATGGGTTTCACTTGGAACATTCGTTGACCGATCCAGCGGCTGGCATCATCGTTGGCCATCTGCACGAGCGGCAGAATGCAGCTGCAACACGCAAGCGAGGTTCAGGCCGATGATCACGATAGCCGTCGCGAACCAGAAGGGCGGGGTGGGCAAGACCACTACGGCGATCAATATTGCCACTGCGCTGGCGGCCACAGGATGGAAGGTGCTGCTAGTCGACCTCGATCCGCAGGGCAATGCCTCCACCGGGATTGGCGTGGCTGCATCGGAGCGGTTCAAGTCTTCTTATGACCTGCTGATCGAACAGGCGGGTATTGCCGAATGCATGATCCCGACTCGAATTCCCGGACTCGACGTGATCCCGGCAACGGTTGATCTCTCTGGCGCCGAGGTCGAGCTGGTGGGCCAGACTGGGCGCACCGACAAGCTGCGTGACGCGTTGGCCGAAAAGGCCGGGCATGACATCTGTCTGATCGATTGCCCGCCATCGCTGGGCCTGCTCACGCTGAATGCGATGACGGCAGCGGATTCTCTGCTGGTGCCGCTGCAGTGCGAATTCTTTGCGCTGGAGGGGCTCAGCCAGCTGCTGCAGACTGTGGAGCGGGTGCAGGAGCGGTTCAACCCCGCGCTTGGTATTCTTGGCATTGTGCTCACCATGTACGACCGGCGCAACCGGCTGACCGATCAGGTAGCCGATGACGTGCGCTCATGCCTGCATGGTCTGGTGTTCGAGGCGGTGATTCCGCGCAATGTGCGGCTTTCTGAAGCGCCAAGCCATGGCCTGCCGGCTCTGATTTACGACCATGCCTGCGCGGGCTCGCAGGCTTACATGAAGCTGGCGCGCGAGCTGATCGGCCGGCTGCCGGAACGGAAGGAAGCAGCATGAGCGGCGAAACGGACGGCACCGCAGAAGTTGCCACCGCAGGAGTCGTGGGCAGCAAGGCAGCGAAGCGGCCTGCTCTGGGTCGCGGGCTTGGCGCGCTGCTGGGCGAAACGCGGCGCGAGGAGGCAGTTTCGCGCATTTCTGTGGCGAATCCGGCTGAGGCCACTGCGCCGCAGAGCGGGCTGGCGATGCTCAGCGTTGCCGCTATCGAACCGCATCCAGAGCAGCCACGCCGCCACTTCGATGAAGAGGCGCTGGAGGAACTGGCGCGTTCGATCGCTACGCGGGGCGTGATTCAGCCAGTGGTGGTGCGGCCGATGGCAGGCGGGCGCTATCAGCTCGTCGCCGGGGAACGGCGCTGGCGCGCAGCGCAGCGAGCGCGCTTGCACGAAATTCCCGCGATTGTCCGCCAGTTGGACGAGCGTGAGGTGACCGCGCTCGCGCTCATTGAGAACCTGCAACGTGAGGATCTCAATCCGATCGAGGAAGCGCGGGCCTATCAGCGGCTGTCCGAACAGGATGGGCTGACCCAGCAGGAGATCGCAACGTTCGTCGATAAGTCGCGTAGCCATGTGGCGAACCTGATGCGGTTGCTCACCTTGCCGAATGAGGTTCTCGACATGGTCGAGCGCGCGCAACTTTCGATGGGCCACGCTCGGGCCTTGGCCGTTCTGCCCGATCCGGTGCCACTGGCACGCGAAACGGTGGCTAAGGGGCACTCGGTGCGCGATGTTGAGCGGCTGGCGAAGCGTGCGATGCGCCCGGATTCCGGCCCGCGCCGGGCACGGGCGGAGCGGGATCCGGGCAGTTCGGCAGATATTGCAGCCGTTCAGGCGCACCTGGAGGAGTTCCTTGGCCTCAAGGTGACGATCCAGGCGGATGCCGATCCGCGTACCGGGTCGGTATCGATCCGCTACAAGACACTCGACCAGCTGGACCTGATCTGCCAGCGGCTGACGGGCGGCGAGATCTGACATCCTGCACAGAAGGGCATGTTAACCGGTCGATTAATTTCGATTGACCGGGCCGGGTGGGTTTGCCTATCTTTCAGGGCGATAAGAGACTTGAAACCGGAGAGCCTGCCATGTCGCTCGATCTGATTCCCCGCAATGCCTACAACGCTGACCACGAGGCTTTCCGCCAGACTGTTCGCCGCTACCTTGAAACCGAGATCGCCCCGCACGCCAATGAATGGGCCGAGGCGGGCATCGTGCCGAAGTCGATCTGGCCCAAGGCGGGCGAGCTTGGGATGCTTTGCCCTACCGTGCCCGAGGAGTACGGCGGCCTCGGCCTCGATTTCGGCTACAACGCCATCGTCGATGAAGAGAGCGCCTACTATGGCCGTGTCGCCACGGGCTTCTCGCTCCAGTCGGATATCGTGGTGAACTACCTCGTTTCGTATGGTTCGGAAGAGCAGAAGCGCAAGTGGCTGCCCAAGATGGTTTCGGGCGAAGTCGTCACCGCCATCGCGATGACCGAGCCTGGCACGGGTTCCGACCTTCAGGGCATGCGCACCAGCGCGAAGAAGGACGGCAACCACTATGTGATCAACGGTTCGAAGACCTATATCACCAATGGCCAGAATGCGGACCTGATCCTCGTTTGCTGCAAGACCGACACGGAAGTGCAGCCCGCATGGAAGGGCGTTTCGATTGTGCTGGTCGAGGCGGATCGTGAGGGTTTCAAGCGCGGCCGCAACCTCGACAAGATCGGGCAGGACGAGGCGGATACTTCGGAGCTGTTCTTCGAGGATGTGCGCGTGCCGATCACCAATTGCCTTGGTGAAGAGGGCAAGGGCTTCATCTACCTGATGAGCGAGCTGCCGCAGGAGCGCCTCTCGATCGCCGTCAGCGCGCAGGCTTCGGCGCAAAAGGCTTTCGACGATACCGTGGAATTCACCCGCGAGCGCAAGGCGTTTGGCAAGCCGATCCTCGACTTCCAGAACACCCGCTTCACCCTTGCCGACATCAAGGCCAAGCTGCAGGTGGGTTGGGCGCACCTCGACTGGGCGCTGGCGCGGCACCTGAAGCGTGAGCTGACCGCCGAAGAAGGCGCGGCGGCCAAGCTGTGGCACACCGAACTGCAGTGGGAAGTGATGGACAAGTGCCTCCAGCTTCACGGCGGTGCCGGCTACATGAATGAGTATGCCATTGCGCGTGCCTGGCGCGGCGCGCGTGTCACGCGCATCTTTGGCGGCACGAACGAGATCATGAAGGAACTGATCGGGCGCAAGCTTTGAGCCACGCCGGCATGGCCTGCGTGCACTCCTGAAGGGAAACAGAGCCCCGTGTGGACAGGACGGCGCCTCAACACACGGGGTTTTCTGCGTCTTTGGGCCGCAGCATTACCTTTGGCTCTCGCCATGGGCGCCAGCTCGGCGGGCGCCCAATATGGCTGCGATCCGGATGAAGCGCTGGCCGATGAGATCGTAATCGAAGAAGAAGTGGTCGGGCCTGCAGGCCGGCCGCCCCCGCCTTCTCCGCGGTCTGCAGCTCGCCCTGCTGGCGGTTCAGCGGCCTGGAACAACGCGGCAGGGCTTTATGCAGAGCCGCCCGATCTGGCCCGGTGCCAACCGGGCTCCTTGCGGCCAGAAGCCAAGGCCAGCTTTGTTGCTGCGCTGAATGCCATGCGGGCGCTCCATGGGCTTGGCCCGGTGCGCCATGACCCAGCTGCCGATGATGCCGTTGCCGAATCCGCCCTGATGATGGCGGCCAACGATGCCCTTAGCCATGATCCGCCCCCTTCGTGGAAATGCTGGACGGCAGCGGGCGCAGCCGCAGCGGGAAGTTCGAACCTGCTGGGCGGGGTTTCCTCACCATCCCTTCCCTATGAGGATGACAACGGCATCCTCGCCGAATGGCTGATCGAAGGCGACAGTGACGAAATCGGACATCGCCGCTGGCTCCTCTATCCCCATCTGGAGCAGACCGCGTTGGGGCGCGTCATCGCTGTTCTGCCTAGCGGGGTCCGAGTCGACTCGGCGGTGATGAAGGTTTTCGGTCCGATGGACGACTCGGGGCGCCGCGCCCGTCCGGCGGCGGCGATTCCGGAATTCGTGGCTTGGCCTCAGGGGGATTACCCAAGGTTTTTCTTCTCACCGCGCGCGCGTTTGTCGTTCTCGATCAGCGAGGATCAAACCGAAACGGATGGACTTGGCGCAGTTGATTTCAGCGAAGCGAAGATCAGTATCAGCCTCGGTGGGCGGAGCCTGCCCGTCCGCGATCAAATGTCGGACAACGAAGGCTTCGGAACGGCCAATAATCTTTCGTGGCGTGTTGATGGGATTGAACCAAATCGAACCTATTCGGTGAGAATCAGCGGAGTTCGTGGAAGCGGGCGCGTTAACTACGAGTATGACTTCAGAATAACTGGATAATAGTCTTGATGCTTTCGGTCCGGTCACTTTGTGTTGTGGCCTATATACGCAAGCATAAGTGTTTTATCTTATGGGCTATTCTGGTATGAACTCTTCCCAGCTTTAGGAGAGTGCGCGTGCCGGGAGTGCCTTCGGGCCAGTCATCGCCGCCATGCGCGGTGCCCTTCCCGCTTTTGCGCTTTGCCGCAATGTGTCGCCCGTTTTCCTCGATTTTGGCTTTCTGACGTGCGATCACGCTTTCCACGGGCCTTCCTTTCCGCCGCCCTGATGTTTGCCACTTGGGCGAGCTTCACGGCTGCCCATGCGCAAGCAAGCCGTCCGCAGCAGAAGCGGGAAAAAGGGCAGTGCGAACTAGACCGGGAATGGTCCGATGCCCGTCTGAGCAGGGCATGGTCTAACAAGGGGCGCGTGGTCAGCGTCATCGGGCTGGGCTACATGGGCCAGCAAGCCGCTTCGGCTGGTGCAGACCTCATCGAAGCGCAGACGCAAGTTGCGCGGGTGGTGCGGGTCAGCGGCCTTGAAATGAACTTCGAGATGGTCGTCGATCCATCAACCCCTGCTGCGGCCCAGATTGTCAACGGACGCCGCGTGATCCTGTTCGATCCGCGCTTCATGGCACAAGTGGCGGACCGGATCTGCCCGGACTGGGGCGCGACGAGCATTCTGGCGCACGAGGTGGGCCATCATCTTGCCGGGCATACCTTGCGCCAAACGACGGAACCCTGGCGCGACGAACTGGAAGCGGACGAGTTTTCAGGCTTCGTTCTTTCACGCCTCGGTGCCTCGATGGCGGAGACGACTTCGGCAGCAGCCCGGATTCTTCCCGAACAACCAACTGCCACGCATCCCGGCAGGGCCGAACGGTTAGCGGCCCTTGTCCATGGCTGGCAGAATGCCGCAGCCCTGATCAATGCCGAGTTGTCTCAGGCCAAGCACGATCGCGGCCTTGTTCCGATGCGGCAGGAGCGGTTTGTTCCCGGCAGTGAGGGGACCGAGGCTTCGGACCTTGCGCTTGTCGCCCGGATCATCCTCTATGATGACCATCACGACTATTACATAGCCCGCAGCGGCCGCATCGATGCTTATGACGGCAATCGCCGCATGGTCGGCCGCAAGGCAGTCCCCAGCTCTGCTGACTATGCGTGGACGTTCACGTCGGAATCGGGCCGGCTCGATGTCGAGTATGGCGGGCGCATCTTCATGCGCTTCCCATCGGGCACGGTGCATGAAGTTGGCGTCGTCGTCTCGCTGAAGGCACAAGCCACAACCCCCGCAGGGCAATAGCAGCAGGACGGGGAAGAGGCTTCTGCCGTTTCCCCGCCAGCGATGAAAACGCCCTTAGCTGCCCACGCGGACTCGCTTGTCACGTACGACCGGGCGCCGCGGCGGGGCGCTGATGTAGCGGCGCTTCAGCGGAACGTATTCGTAAGTCACCGTGCGGGTTTCGGTGCAGGGGCCCTGGTTCTGTGTCCCTGCCGGTGCAACTCCTTGCGGCGCGCCGGGGGGCACCATGACATAGCCCATCGGTGCGCCGGTCATCCCAGGCGCATAGCCATAGGCCGGGTAACCATAGCCATAGGCAGGCGCTTGCGGCGGCGC
Source organism: Novosphingobium sp. (assembly GCA_044379435.1). GTDB lineage: Bacteria > Pseudomonadota > Alphaproteobacteria > Sphingomonadales > Sphingomonadaceae > Novosphingobium. The sequence goes on along the minus strand of JBIPOH010000007.1, from coordinate 493 downwards.
GTAGCTGCTGAAGAAGGTTTCGCACTCCTTCTCGCGGTTCTTGTCGATCGACTTGCCGATTGCGCCGCCCGCAACGGCCCCGACTGCGGCCCCGGCAACCGTTCCAAGCACGCGGCTGCCCGATGCGATGCGATTGCCGGCAACGCCGCCAACAAGGCCCCCGATTACGGCGCCGGTGGTGCCGCTACCGCGGCGCTCAACACCCTGGCACTTCTCGACCATCTCGCGGTAGCGCGGATCGGCATCTGCTGCGGCCTGCGGTGCGGGCACATAGCCCTGCGGCGGCGCGGCCTGCACGCTGTAGACGGGCTGAGAATAAACGGGCTGGGCGTAAACCGGCTGAGGATAGACCGGCTGGGAATAGTAGACCGGCGCGCCATAGCCCATCGGCGCCGTCGGATACTGGACTTGAGGATATTGGGCCTGCGGATATTGGCCTTGCCACGTGCCCTGATAGGCGCCGGGGTAGCCTGACTGCCAAGTGGCCTGCGGA
>JBIPOH010000144.1:0-8013 GCA_044379435.1 Novosphingobium sp. | reverse complement strand
TTACCGCACCCTCCAGCGCCCGCGCGTGCCGCCGCAGCGCGTCGCCGCCGATCCCGCGCATGCCTTGCATTGCCAGGGCTGCGACCACCCGCGCCGGATCGAGCGCCTGTACCGCCAGCTCCTCGGCCAGCGCCATTGCCGCCGCCGTGCCCGCTGCTTGCCCCATCGCCATGCACTGCGGCATCCCGCGCACCGAGGCAAAGGCCGCCGGATCGGCGCAGACCAGTCTTCCGGCGAACAGCAGGTTGCGCACCTGCTCCGGCACCATCGCGCGCAAGGGGATCGTATAGTATTCGCCCTTTGCCACGATCGCGTCGTGGGTCATGGCCTCATGCCCGCGCATCACGTCGTCGATGGGGTTGTCGCAGGCAACGATGCCGTCATCCGGCTTCGCGCCAGCGCGCAGTTCGCTCGCCAGAATGCGGTGCACCGCCTCCAGCTTGCGCGTTTCGCGCACGCCCACCGTCGGCCCCAGTTCGTTCATCCGCGCGTGCTCGAAGCCCGGCACATGGCTGACCAGAAACCGCGCCAACTGGTGGCAGCGCCGCCGCCCTTCCTGTGTCGCCCGCGCCACGGCCTGCGGATCAGTCCCGTCCACGCCGCGGATATGCACCGAATTGCAGAACACCGTATCGGGGTGAAAGCCCTTCATCAGGTAGAGCTTGGCAAGGTCGGGATGCAGCAGCCCCCGCGCGATGCCAAAGACGGCTTCCTCCTCGAAATAGGGATCACCCTTCGCGAAGACCCGCGCCCAGTCAGCCCCCACCATCGAGAACGAAAGCGTCACGCCCATCATGTTGCCGCGCCCGTCGCCCACCACATAGGGCACGCCCGCGCGCGCCGACGTGTCGCCATCGCCCGAACAGTCGATCACCATCCCGGCCTCGATCGTCATCGGCCCGGTGCGGTCGGTGCATTGGATGCGGACGATCCGTCCGCCTTCGACGACAGGCGCGCCTGCGAACGTATTGAGATGGACCTTGACGCCTGCATCCTCCAGCATCTGAAACATCGCGAAAACAGCCGCTTCGTGGTCGTAGATCACCTCGTGGCCAAAGTTCTCCAGCGTCGATGGCCGCACCTCAGCCATCGGTGGCTCCATCGCCAGCAGCGCATCGGTCAGCTCGCCGAACACCCCGCCGATGCTCCGTCCGGTGGGATAGCCGCCGCCCCATGGCATGCCGGGGCAAAACGCCATGACCCCGCCGATCTTGCTCGTCCCTTCGACCAGCCGAACGGACTTTCCCTGCCGCGCCGCGCCCAGCGCCGCGCCGAACCCGGCAGTGCCGCCGCCGATCACGAGAACGTCCGTCTTGAACGCGCGCACGGTCACTTCCTCTCGAACACGACTTTGCCGCCAAACAGCGTCATCAGGCAGCGCATGTCCTTGAGGCTGGCGGTGGGCACGGCATAGGGATTGCGGTCCCAGATCGCGACGTCTGCCAGCTTGCCCACTTCGAGCGAACCGGTCTGCTTTTCCAGAAACAGCTGACGCGCGGCCCAGATCGTGTGGCTCTTCAGCGCGGTGCGGATATCCACCGCCTCCGCCGTCCCGAACGGCGCCTTGCCGAAGCGGTCCCCATCCGGTTCGCGCGCCACGGACGACCACAGGCCATAGCGCGGCGCATAAGGCGTCACCGGATAGTCCGAGCCATCGCTATAGAGAATGCCGCGCTTCACATAGGTCGCATAGGGCATCATCTTGCGGCTGCGCTCCGGCCCCCAGCCTGCCGCCAGCGCATCGCCGAGGAACCACAGGAACTCCGCCTGCGTTTCGGGATAGCCGGAATCATAGCGCTTCTGCAGGTCCGCCATCACATCCAGCGCGTGGTCCGTCGGCAAATTGGCGTGGATCAGGCTGTGGCGCAGGCCTTGCTTCGGCCCCCCTTTCGACCAACGCTTCAGCGCGGCGGCATAGGCGTCGACCGCCGTGTCGATCGCCCGGTCGCCGATGGCATGGGTGCCGATCGGCACGCCTTCCTTGGTGAACAGGTCCACCATGCGGCGATAGACATCGGCCTCCATCATCGGAAAGCCCGTGCCCGGATTGGCGTGGGACGCGTCCGTCTCGAACGGCTGATACATCCACGCCGTGCGCCCCGCGCCCGATCCATCAAGGAAGATCTTCACCCCGCACACATCGAGGCCCCGGCCTTTCAGCGCGGCCACTTCCCGCTTGCGCTGGCGGTAGTCGTCCACGGCGGCGCGCGCGGTCATCATGTCGGTCCGCGCCGAAACCAGCGTGCAGACATGCATCGGCAGCGCAGCCGCCTTGGCCGCACGGGCATAGACATCCCAGCCCACGCGGTCGATGCCCGGGTCCTTGAATCCGGTCAGCCCTTGGGCAAGCGCGGCTGCGATCAGGTGTTGCAGCCCCTTGTCGCGCGTCGCGGCGTCCACCGGCGGAACCAGCTTGTCGAGCACGTCCTGAGCGCTGTCATAAAGCACGCCGTTGAGAGCGCCGCCTGCGTCCTTGTCATAGCGCCCGCCTGCCGGATCGGGCGTCTGCGCGGTAATCCCCGCCAGCTTCAGCACCGCGCTGTTGACCAGCGTGTAATGCCCGGTCGTGTTCCCCAGCGCGACGGGATGGCCATCCGAAACCGCATCGAGCTGCGCAAGGCTGGGCGGGTGGTGTTCGGCAATCCGGCTCTCGTTCCAGCCCGAACCCGTGATCCACGCCCCCGGCGGCAGCTCAGCCGCCCGCGCCTTCACCCGCGCGAGGAAATCGGCAACGCTCGAAGCCTCGCCCAGTTGCAGGTTGGCCACTTCGTCGATCCCGCCGCCCAGCGCATGGGCATGGGCATCGATCATCCCCGGCGTTGCGGTGCGCCCGGCCAGATCGATCACCTTGGTGCGCTTGCCGATGAAAGCGCGCACCTGCCGGTCGCTCCCCAGCATCACGATCCGCCCGCCGCGTATCGCCATGGCCTGCACCACGCGGTCCTTGGCATCGACCGTCAGGATCGTGCCATGATGCAGCACCGTATCGGCGGGCAGGGGAGCCTTCGCATGTCCCGCTGTCGCCGCCATCGCCAGCGCCAACGCGCTGCAAACTGCCCACCCCCGCATATCAGATCCCCCCGGAAACGCGCATCACGGCATCATGCGCTGCAGTTCTTTCTCGCCGTCGATGAACTGGTGCTTCAGCGCCGCGCCCACGTGCAGCGCCCACAGCCCCCACATCGCAAAGCCCAGAATCTCGTGCGTTTCGCCAAAGGTATCATGCACGGTCTTCTTCGTCGCCTCATCCAGCCCCATGATGGGGGCGATGCGCGGCCATTCAAACAGGCCGAACCACTGCATCGGGTTGGCGGCGGCATCCTTCCACGCCGAATCCATGATCCACCCGGTCAGCGGCAGCCCGATGATGAGCGCATAGAGCGCCCAGTGCGCCGCATGGCTCGCCTTCACTTCCCACGGTTTGTAGCTGGCGGGCAGGGCGGGCGGCGTGTGCGTGAGCCGCCACAGCAGCCGCATCAGCGCAAGGCCCAGCACCGTGATCCCGATGGACTTGTGCGTGTTGATCAGGGGCCGCACGTTCTCGTCGCCCGCGGCTTCCCAGATATAGGGCAGAAGCAGGTTCACCATGATGCCAATGGCCACGATCCAATGCAGCGCAATTGCCACGCCGCTGTATTTCTTCACCATGCCAACTCCTGCGCGCTGCGAAATCCTTGCCAATAGTTCACCCACCTGCCCCCAAACGCAATAGCCGGTTCAGGCTGGCGCCGGTAAGGGGTGCCGATGCCTGCACTCAACGCTGTCCTCCATGCCGAATCGCCGCGCTTCACCCCGCGTGTCGTTCCGCTTCTCAGCCGCCTGATCGGGATCGCCGCGCCGCTCTTGTTTGCGGTGCTGATCTTTCAGGCGTTCCAGCGGCAGGACCTTGGCATGTGGTCTGTCGGCGTCGCCTATATCCTCTATGATACCGCGCTGCTGCTGTTCACCGCCTGGCAGATCCGCAAACTTGTTGCCGAGATCGCACCCCCGGTGCCCCACATCGCCGAAGCGCCCAGCTTGGGCGTGATCGTGGCCGCGCACAACGAAGCCAGCGTGATCCGCCTCACCGTGGGCCGCCTGCTGGCGCAGGCTCAGCCGCCCGAGGCGATCCTGATTGCTGACGATGGTTCCACCGATGCGACCCCCGCCGCGATGCTCGAAGCCTATGGCCTCGCCGCGCCGTGCATTGGCGGCATGGCCGAAACGGTGCTGGGCGCCACGCGCCTGCAATGGCTGCGCCTGCCCCATGGCGGCAAGGCGCGCGCCCTCAATCAGGCGCTGCTCCACGCGCGCACCGATGTCGTGCTCACTGTCGATGCCGATACTCTGCTGGAACCCGGCGCAATCGCCGCGATGCGTAGCGCCTTCGTGCGCGATCCCCGGCTGGTGGCCGCCACCGGCGTGCTCCAGCCGATCTGCGGCCCGACGCTCTCCGGCCGCCTGTTCGAATGGTTCCAGTCCTACGAGTATGTGCGCAATTTCCTCTCGCGCCATGCGTGGATGCAATTGAACGGCCTGCTGCTCATCTCGGGCGCTTTTGCTGCCTTCCGGCGCGAGGCCGTGCTGAACGTGGGCGGGTTCGATCCCGATTGCATGGTGGAGGATTACGAACTGATCCACCGCCTGCACCGCCACAGCAACGATCACGGCCTTGGCTGGCAGGTCAGCGTGGTAGGCGGCGCTTTGGCCCGCACCGATGCGCCCGCCACGATCCGCGGCTTCCTCAAGCAGCGCCAGCGCTGGTTCGGCGGCTTCCTCCAGACCCAGCACTGGAACCGGGATATGGTGGGCAATGCGCGCTACGGCCTTGTCGGCACGCGCATGTTGCCAGTGAAGGCGCTTGATACGCTCCAGCCGGTCTACGGCCTTGCCGCGTTCGCGATCCTGATCTTCCTTGTGGCGACCGGCCGCTTCACGCTGGCTTTCCCGATCCTGTTGGTGATGGTGGCCAAGATCGTTATCGATCTCACGTTCCACCTCTGGTCACTGGGCATCTACAAGCGCTGGACCGGGCGCTCTGAAGGATTGCGGCTTTTCCCGGCGCTGGTTGCTGCGCTGGCCGAACCGTTCAGTTTCCAGTTGCTGCGCCATGCCGGTGCGGTGCTGGGCTGGTACGCCTTCCTGACTGGCAGCCAGACCTGGACCCGCGCCACACGCAGCGCGCTCGAACATCAGGCCTGAACCGGGTTTCCGGTTTCAGGCCGCCTCTCCGCCACAGCGGGGAAGTATCAGATCAGGTTGAGCTTGCTGACGATGAAGTAGAGCGCCGAAAGGCTCACTGCCGCGCTGGCCGCGCACAGGCAGAGCAGGATGCGCAGATCCCCGCGGTCCTCATCCTCGGCATGGAGCGAAGCGTGGTTTTCCTCGTCGCGGTAGACGCCCGTGCCCACAACGCTCAGGCCTGCCATGGCTCTGGTACCTTCGAACTGGGTGGGCGACGTGTAGGACAATGAGGATTCCAGCATGGCGATCAATGACCCGGTGTTCATGGTAATAACGCGCAAACTTTGAGCGGCGATGAACCGCACCTCCCCTCGCGTTACAGACGGTCGCTGACACAACGCCTGCCAGCGTTCATCCCGAATCACTGCCAGATTGGCAGTGTGGTCGTAGCGGCAGGCACCGCGATGGGTATGCGGGGCGTCACCGCGCCGATCTGGCGGGAGGCAGGCCTTCCCAAACGCCGTATCAGCCCTTGCCAACGCTGGTGTGCGGGCAGGCAGAGCTGCGCCGAAAGCCCCGGAAACATGGACCAGAAGCGGGCTGGCGGCGGGCAATGGTCAAGGTCGGGCTAGGGTCGAATCTGCCGGGCCACGCGCTGTACCCTGCATCACCAAAACCACAGAACCGGCAGCAATTTCTGCCGCCTGCAAGCCGCTGGGGCAGTGGACCCACGCGGTGGGGCCTGCGAGCCCTTGCCAAGCCAGAGCTTCGCTCGCACCATGGCGCCTCAGCCAGAACGGCCATTCAGAAGGGTCGGCCAGAAGGCGCAGGCAACATGAGGGGGCAGGGCATGGCAGCGTCACTGGCAATCACGCGGCGCGGGGTGCTTGGATCGGGCGGTGCGCTGGCGCTGGCTGGCCTCTCACCGCGCGCCATGGCCGCGATCCTCGATCCTGCGCCCACCCGCATTTTCAGAAATGCGCGCATCCATACGCTCGATCCTGCGCTTCACGCCGCCGATGCCATTGCCATCGCAGGCAGCCGCATTGTCGGCGTGGGCACCTGGGCTGAGCTCAAGACGCTCGCCACCCCCCGTACCGAAGTCGTCGATCTGGGTGGGCAGACGATCGTTCCCGGCTTCAACGATGCGCACCTTCACGCCGTGGGCGAAATGCTGCTCAATGCCGTGCTCGTCGGCAATCCGTTCGAGGTCGAGTTCTTCACCATCGACCGCATCGTCACGCTGCTGAAGGAGCGCGCCGCCCAGACTCCGCCCGGCGCGCTCGTGGCGGGCGAGTTCTACGATGATACCAAGATCAAGGATGGCCGCCCGGTCGTCATGGCCGATCTGGACCGCGTCTCCACGGCGCACCCGGTCATCATCACGCACCGCGGCGGCCATACGTATGTGGTCAATAGCGCGGCCTTCCGGCTGGCCGGGATCACGCGCGATACGCCCGATCCCTTTGGCGGCACCTATGACCGTGACGCCAATGGCAATCTCACCGGCCGCGTCACCGATCTTGCCATCGATCCGATCATGGCAAAGATGCGCGAAGGCGCGCTCACGCCCGAGCAGCTGCGCGCCCGGGCCATTGCCGGGGCTGCAAGGATCAGCCAGGAATTCGTCCGCTACGGCCTCACCAGCGTCTGCCACACCGCGCCGGGCCTTGTCGGCGGGGGGACCTCGTTCGCCGATGATTTCGGCGCTCTCCAGCAGATCCGCCGCGAAGGCAAGCTGATGCACCGCGTGACTTACGAAACCTCGGGCGCGATGCTCGATGCGCTGATCGCCAATGGCGTGCGCACCGGCTTCGGCGATGAATGGATTCGCATCGGCGCGACGGCGGAGCAGTTTTCGGATGGCTCGTTCTCCGAACGCACGATGTCGCGCGCGACGCCCTATCCGGGCCGCACTCCGGCTTATTACGGCAACCTGACGCAGACGCAGGAAGGGCTCGATGCGCTGGCGGAAAAGCAGATGCGCGCCGGAATTCAGCCCAATTTCCACGCCAACGGCGATGTCGCCATCGGCATGGTGCTCACGGCTTACGAACGGGCGACCAAGCTGCTCGGCCCTGCTGATCGCCGCCCCAAGATCACGCACTGCACCGATGTCTCGCCCGCGCTTGCCGCCCGGATCAAGGCGCTCGGTGCGGTGCCTGCGCTGTTCACCAGCTATGCCTACTACAACGCAGACAAGTTCCATTTCTACGGCGCGGAGATGATGGAACACATGATGGCCTACCGGATGCTGATCGATGCGGGCGTGCCGGTGTGCGCCGGGTCCGATTTCCCGCCCGGCCCCTTCGCGCCGCTGATGGGCCTGCAGGGCATGGTCACGCGCAAGGGCTGGAACGGCGAGGTCTGGGGCGCCAGCCAGAAGATCACGGTGATGGAGGGCTTGCATGTGCTTGCCGCCAATGGCGCCCATGCCTCGTTCGAGGAAGACATCAAGGGCACGCTCAGCCCCGGCAAGCTGGCCGACATGGTGATCCTCGATGCCGATCCGGCCACCATCGACCCCGAAAAGATCAAGGGTATCCGCGTCCAGCAGACCCTCGTCGGCGGCGACGTGAAGTACAAGGCGTGAGGAGCAGGCAATGACCTACCGTGTCGAATTCGTTGAACGCACCGGCCTGGAGCTGCTGGAATCAGGCCGAGGAATAGCGCGCTACCGCATGCCGCTGGCCGGCAACGAAAACCATGTCGGCGTCATGTATATGGGCGCGTTCACCGTGCTGGCCGAAGCGACTGCAGCCATTCCCGGCATCTCGATCCTCGATACCGCGCGATTCTATCCGATCATCAAGGATATTTCCGTCTCGTTCCACAAGATGGCCGCAACCG
>JBIPOH010000143.1:0-8106 GCA_044379435.1 Novosphingobium sp. | reverse complement strand
TCAGATCCATCGGGTTCATGCCGGCGGCGACCGAGGTCATGCCTTCGCGCACGATGGCCTGGGCCAGCACGGTGGCGGTGGTGGTGCCGTCACCTGCGAGATCGTTGGTCTTCGAGGCCACTTCGCGCAGCATCTGTGCGCCCATGTTCTCGAACTTGTCCTTGAGCTCGATTTCCTTGGCGACGGTGACGCCGTCCTTGGTGATGCGCGGTGCACCGAAGCTCTTGTCGATCACGACGTTGCGGCCCTTGGGGCCCAGCGTGACCTTGACGGCATCAGCGAGGATGTCGACGCCGCGCAGAATGCGCTCACGAGCGTCGCGGCCGAACTTTACGTCCTTGGCAGCCATGATGTTTTCCTTTGAATTGAATGAGGTGGTTCAGGAAATCCGGTAGGATCAGCCGATCACGCCGAGGATGTCCGATTCCTTCATGATCAGCAGGTCTTCACCGCCAATCTTGACTTCGGTGCCCGACCACTTGCCGAACAGGACGCGGTCACCGACCTTGACGTCCATCGGGGTGATCGTGCCGTTTTCGGCGCGAGCGCCCGAACCGACGGCGACGATTTCGCCCTCAGCCGGCTTTTCCTTGGCGCTGTCGGGGATGATGATCCCGCCAGCGGTCTTTTCCTCGGCTTCGACGCGGCGCACCAGCACGCGATCGTGCAGCGGACGGAATGTCATGGGTTTCTCCCTAATCCATATGACAGAATATCGCTTGGCACTCTCAGGTGGAGAGTGCCAGCAGGGCGCATATGGGTGGGGAGCCGGGGGGCGTCAACCACCCCGGGGAGTTTTTTCAGGCCGGGAGCAGTCCGAGCCTAGCACGGCGGTGCCAGCGCCAGAGGAGAAGTGCGGCGACCACGACAAGGCCAACCGCAAGGCCGATCCACACGCCGAGACCTTGTAGCGGGGTCATCAGGCCCAGCCACAGCGCGGTGCCAATGCCGGGGATCCAGTAGCCGAACAGGGCGATGCCCATCGGTACGCGGGTATCTTGCAGCCCGCGCAGTAGCGCTGCACCGACTGCCTGCGCGCCATCGAAGATCTGAAAGGCGGCGGCGACGATCATGTACTGCGTGGCAAGCGCCACGAGGCGCGCGTTCGCCGGGTCTGCCGGATCGATGTAGGCGGCGAGGATGAGGTTGGGGAAGACCAGCATGAGCGTCGCCATCGCCGCCATGAACCCGATACCGAGTACCATGGCAACCTGCCCGGCGCGCGTGATCGCCTCCTTGTCGCGCGCGCCATAGGCAAGGCCGACGCGGATCGTGGCGGCCTGCGCGATGCCGAACGGCACCTGGAAGGTGAACGCCGCAAACTGCAGCGCAACCGTGTGCGCGGCAAGTTCTACCTCGCCGATGCGGCCCATGAGGAAGGCGGCGCCATTGAACATGCCCGCTTCGGCGATGATCGTGGCCGTGATCGGCAGGCCGATGCGCAGCACGTCGGCAAAGCGCGTCCAGTCTTGCCGCCACCAGCGCCCGCCAAAGCGGTAGCGCCTCAGGCGGCGGTCGCGCCGGATGACGATGATATAGGCCGCCAGCATGAACAGGCTGGTGACGATGCTCGAAAGCGCCGAGCCGGTGAGGCCCAGCTCGGGCGCACCGAAATGCCCGAAAACAAAGGTGTAGTTGCCTGCCGCGTTGACCGCGACGGCAACGCCATTGATCACGGTGCCGATCAGCGGGCGGCCCAGTGTGGAGACCACCGTGCGCAGCAGTGCTGCCATGACTGCCGGGATCGAGGCCCACATCAGCACGTTGAGGAAGGGCACGGCCAGTGCGATGACATCTTCGCTCTGCCCCGTCAGGCGCATCAGCGGGCCGCCAAGGAGGCAGACGCCCATCGCGCCAAAGCCTGCGATCACGCCCGCCCAGCCGGCCATGCGCACGGTGCGGCGAACTTCGCGCACGGCATGGCGGCGCGCGCCAATTTCAGCGGCGATCAGCGGGGATGCCGCACCGACGAGACCGGTGAGGCTCCAGATGAGGAGGCCAAACAGCGAAACCGACAGCGAGGAGGCAGCGAGTGCCACTGGGCCAAGCCGGGCGATGAAGATCACGTCGACTGCAAACACCGCCATCTGCAGCAGGTTTGCGCCCACCAGCGGCGCGGCAAGGCGCATGGTCGCGCGCCATTCGGCAGTCCAGCTGGTGGGGGGCGCTTCAAACATGACGGGGCCATAGGCGGTGTGCCGCCCAAAGAACAGATGTTGTCGGCAGGCAGGCGCGCCCCTACCCTCCCATCCCAGTATCGGGGAGAGGGATCGGAATGAGGGCATCGCCAGCGCAGGAAAGCGCCGGGAATCGCGCCGTCACCATGATGGTGGCGCTACTTGGTCTTGCGGTTTTGCTGAACTACATCGACCGCGGCGCGATTGGCGTTGCTGCGCCGCTGATGAAGTCCGATCTGCACTTGTCTGCCACGCAGTTCGGCATCGCGGTTTCGGCGTTCTTCCTGATCTATGGCCCGGCGCAGCCGTTCGTTGGCTGGCTGGCGGACCGGGTGTCGGTCTATCACCTTTATGCCGTTGGCGTCGCGGTGTGGGCGGCCAGCACTTTGCTGACCGGGTTCGTTGGCGGGCTGTTTGGCCTTGTGGTGCTGCGGATGCTGCTCGGGCTGGGCGAGAGCTGCGCGTTTTCGGGCAGTTCCAAGATGATTGCCCGCCATGTGCCGCCCGGGCGGCGCGGCCTTGCTAATGCGGTGCTTGCGATCGGCATCGCGCTGGGGCCGGCGGTGGGCACGCTGGCGGGCGGGGCGATTCTGGGCAGTTGGGGCTGGCGCGCGATCTTCATCGTGTTTGGCGCGTGCACCTTGCTGTGGCTCGGGCCGTGGTTCTCGGCCGTGCGCGCCTTGCCGCAGCGCCATGATGCCGAGGCAAGCAGCCCGCCGATGCCCTATCGCCAGCTGCTTTCACAGAAGGCGTTGTGGTTGCTCGGGCTGTGCAATGCGGCCGCCAACTATTGCATGTTCTTCGTCGTGGTGTGGTTGCCGCTTTATCTCACGGCCAGCCGGGGCTTCTCGATTGCGACGATGTCCGTGTTTGCGACCGCGACCTTTGGTGCACAGGCGCTGTCGTCGCTTTGCACCGGGCAGGTTTCGGACCATCTCATCAGGCGCGGAGCCGATCAGGGCGCGGTGCTGCGCCGGTTTGCGGTGGGCGGGCAGATCGGCATGACGATCGGCGTGCTGGGCGTGGCCTATGCCGCCTCGCCTATGGCGGTGCTGGCGTGGCTGCTGCTGACCGGCGCTGCCATGGGCATTGGCCCCACGATGGTGCTGGGGCTTGGCCAGGTCTATGCCGGGCCGCGTCTGGCCGGGAGCTGGATCGGCTGGCAGACCGGCATCGCCAGCATTTCCGGCATGGTCGGGCCCATCGTGACCGGTGTGATCGTCGATGCGACTGGCTCGTATGTCGGTGCGTTCGTGTTTGCCGCCGGGGTGAGTGCGGTGGGGGCGCTGCTGTTTCGGTTCGCGCTGCCGCCGGTGCGGCAGATTGAAGGAGCCTAAGCTCACCGCCCGCGTTCGGCTCCAAGCAAAAAGGGCGGACCTTGCGGCCCGCCCTTTCCGTGACGCGGATGCTTCAAGACACCCGCGAAACTGATATCGAGATTACTTGATCTCGACGGTGCCGCCAGCGGCTTCGATCTTGGCCTTGATGTCTTCGGCTTCGGCCTTGTTGACACCTTCCTTGATCGCCTTCGGAGCGGCTTCGACCAGCGCCTTGGCTTCGGTCAGGCCGAGCGCGGTGATGGCGCGCACTTCCTTGATGACCTGAATCTTCTTGCCGCCGTCGCCGGTCAGGATGACGTCGAATTCGGTCTTCTCTTCGACCGCAGCAGCAGCTTCACCACCACCGGCGGGGGCAGCAACGGCAACGGCAGCAGCGGCGCTCACGCCCCATGCTTCTTCGAGAGCCTTGGCGAGGTCAGCGGCTTCGAGAACGGTGAGCTTCGAAAGTTCGGCAACGAGATTTTCGATATCGGCCATGATGATAACTCCTCAATGTGGTTTGCCCGATTGGGCGAATGATCTGAAAAACAGTCCGGAAACTCAGTCCGCTTACGCGGCATCCTTCTCGGCGTAGGCAGCAAAGACGCGCGCCAGCTTGGCCGCCGGAGCGGTCGTGAGCTGAGCGATCTTGGTCGCCGGAGCCTGAATGAGGCCGATGAGCTTTGCGCGCATCTCGTCGAGCGAGGGCATCGTGGCGAGCGCCTTGATACCATCGGAGTCGAGAACGACGCTGCCCATTGCACCGCCGACAATTTCAAGCTTGTCGTTGGTCTTGGCGAAATCGACCACGACCTTGGCGGCCGCAACCGGATCCGCCGAGGCGGCGATGCCGGTGGGACCGGTGAAGAGGTCGAGAACGCCCTCATACGCGGTGCCCGTGGCGGCAATCTTGGCCAGACTGTTCTTCGCAACCTTGAACGAAGCGCCCGCCTCGCGGACCTTGATGCGCAGGGCGGTGGACTGGGCCACCGTCAGGCCGAGGTTGCGGGTGATGACCACCACGCCTGCCTCGTTGAACACCTCGGTCAGGAAGGCGACCGATTCGGCTTTCTGCGAACGATCCATGCCATACTCCTTCACAATTGGCCGTGCCGGGGCGAACCCCGTAACGACCGGCTACGTTTGTCCATGGCACCGAAGGCACCACGGGCGAGTCCGTACAATGGGGAAGGAGAACGCGCCGATTAGCGCGTGTGGCCATGGCGTTCCGCATGGAAGCGGACCATCAGGCCTGTGGGTGCCGAAGCGCCCGAAATCTCTTTTCCCCGTCTAGGCTGGCAATTAAGCAGGAAGCCTGCACCAGCTGTCTCGGACGGATGATCCGCCGGGCAAGCCCCACGGGTCGGGGCGGCCATTGGCGCAATGGCGCGCAGGAGTCAAGCAAAGCAGGCGTTGCGGCAGCGTGGCAAGGCCGTTTGCGTTGACAAGACGTCTGTCTCAGCCTAATTCGGAGCACTTGCCCACTGCTTCGAGCAAGGCCGTCCCATACGCGGGGGATAGCCCAGGAAGGAAGCGGTCCGGGTTCTGCCTGACGCGATGATGCCAAATGCCACCGGGAATCCAGTTGGAATCCATGGGTGGTGTTTCGCGTTTCGCGCGTCGGCACCACACGCCGCGTGTGGTTTTCGCCGGAGTTTCCGCCCGGCACGAGTGACAGACAAGAGGCTGAACCTTCCATGGCTACCAAGGCAACTCCCTCGGCCAAGCCGGCCCGCGCCGGTTTCAAGAAGCGCATCCGCAAGATCTTCGGCGATATCCACGAAGTGGTGCAGATGCCGAACCTGATCGAGGTTCAGCGCGAAAGCTACGAGCAGTTCCTGCGCTCCGATCCCGCCACGGGCTATGTCTCGGGCCTTGAAAAGACGCTGCGCTCGGTTTTCCCGATCCAGGATTTCGCGGGCACCGCCAGCCTCGATATCAAGGAGCGCGACGGCTATGTGCTCGAAGCGCCCAAGTACGACACCAACGAGTGCCGCCAACGCGGGATCACCTATGCCGCGCCGATGAAGGTCACGCTCAAGCTGGCGACGTTCGAAGTCGATAGCGAGACCGAGACCAAGAGCCTCATCGATATCAAGGAGCAGGACGTCTACATGGGCGATATCCCGCTCATGACCGACAACGGCACCTTCATCATCAACGGGACCGAGCGCGTCATCGTCAGCCAGATGCACCGTTCGCCGGGCGTGCTGTTTGATCATGACCGCGGCAAGACGCACTCCTCGGGTAAGTACCTGTTCGCCGCGCGCGTCATTCCCTATCGCGGTTCGTGGCTCGATTTCGAGTTCGACGCCAAGGACATCGTCAACGTCCGCATCGACCGCAAGCGCAAGCTTCCGGTCACGGCGCTGCTCTATGCGCTGGGCCTCAATGGCGAGCAGATCCTCGATTTCTTCTACGACAAGGTGAGCTGGGCGCGCGCCGAAGGCGGCTGGAAGGTGCCTTTCGCGCTCGACCAGTGGCGCGGTGCGAAGCCGGCGTTCGACATTGTCGATGCCGCATCGGGCGAAGTCGTGTTCCCCGCCGGCACCAAGATTTCCCCGCGCGCCGCCAACAAGGCTGCCAAGGATGGCCTCGCCAACCTGCTCATCCCGACCGAAGAAATCTTCGGCCGCTATGCCGCCAAGGATCTCATTGATGAGAGCACCGGCCGCATCTGGATCGAAGCGGGCGATGAAGTCAGTCCCGAGAACCTGGAAGTGCTCGATAAGGCGGGGGTCGACGTCCTCGAACTGCTCGACATTGATCACATGAACATCGGGCCGTGGATCCGCAACACGATGAAGGCCGACAAGGCCGAGGATCGCGATCAGGCGCTTTCCGACATCTACCGCGTGATGCGCCCGGGCGAACCGCCGACGCGGGAAACCGCCGAAGCGCTATTCGATGGCCTGTTCTTTGATCCGGACCGCTACGACCTTTCGGCGGTGGGCCGCGTCAAGCTCAACATGCGTCTCAGCCTTGATTGCGAAGACACCGTCACCACGCTGCGCACCGATGATATCCTCGCGGTGGTCAAGGAACTGGTGAACCTCAAGGACGGTAAGGGCGAGGTTGACGACATCGACAACCTCGGCAACCGCCGCGTGCGTTCGGTGGGCGAACTGCTGGAGAACCAGTACCGCGTCGGCTTGCTGCGCATGGAACGCGCCGTGAAGGAGCGCATGTCCTCGGTCGACGTGTCGACCGTGATGCCGAACGACCTGATCAACGCGAAGCCCGCCGTTGCCGCTGTGCGCGAGTTCTTCGGTTCCTCGCAGCTTTCCCAGTTCATGGATCAGACCAACCCGCTTTCGGAAGTTACCCACAAGCGCCGCGTTTCGGCGCTCGGGCCGGGTGGTCTGACGCGGGAACGCGCCGGCTTCGAAGTGCGCGACGTTCACCCGACGCACTATGGCCGCATCTGCCCGATTGAAACGCCGGAAGGCCCGAACATCGGTCTGATCAACTCGCTCTCCACCTTTGCGCGCGTCAACAAGTATGGCTTCATCGAGACGCCGTACCGCAAGGTTGTCGATCAGAAGGTGACCGGCGACGTCGTCTACCTTTCGGCTATGGAAGAGCAGAAGCACACCGTGGCGCAGGCCTCGGCTGGACTCAATCCCGATGGTTCATTCGCGGATGAGCTAGTCTCGGCGCGGCAGAACGGCGAATTCGTGATGAGCCCGCGTGAAAACGTGACGCTGATGGACGTCAGCCCCAAGCAGTTGGTCTCGGTCGCTGCCTCGCTCATTCCGTTCCTCGAAAACGACGACGCCAACCGCGCGCTGATGGGCTCGAACATGCAGCGCCAGGCGGTGCCGCTGGTCAAGGCCGATGCGCCGTTCGTGGGCACCGGCATGGAAGAGACCGTGGCGCGCGATTCGGGCGCGGCGATTTCGGCGCTGCGTTCGGGTGTGGTCGATCAGGTCGACGCAACCCGCATCGTGATCCGCGCCTCGGGCGATATCGAGCCCGGCCAGTCGGGCGTCGACATCTACCGCCTGCAGAAGTTCGAGCGCTCGAACCAGTCGACCTGCATCAACCAGCGTCCGCTGGTGAAGGTGGGCGATCTGATCGATAAGGGCACGATCATCGCGGACGGCCCCTCGACCGAGTTCGGCGAACTGGCGCTCGGCCGCAACGTGCTCGTCGCGTTCATGCCGTGGAATGGCTACAACTACGAAGACTCGATCCTGATCAGCGAACGCATCGTGAAGGAAGACGTCTTCACCTCGATCCATATCGAGGAGTTTGAGGTCATGGCCCGCGACACCAAGCTCGGGCCGGAAGATATCACCCGCGACATCCCCAATGTCGGTGAGGAAGCGCTGCGCAACCTCGACGAGGCGGGCATCGTCTACATCGGCGCTGAAGTGCACCCCGGTGACATTCTCGTCGGCAAGATCACGCCCAAGGGCGAATCGCCGATGACGCCTGAAGAAAAGCTGCTCCGTGCGATCTTCGGCGAAAAGGCGAGCGACGTGCGTGACACCTCGCTGCGTCTGCCGCCGGGCGTTTCGGGCACGATCGTCGATGTGCGCGTGTTCAACCGCCACGGCATCGAGATCGACGACCGTACCCGCGCGATCCAGAACGAGGAAATCGAA
>JBIPOH010000142.1:0-8179 GCA_044379435.1 Novosphingobium sp. | reverse complement strand
GGTGATGCACTGCATGCCGCCCTTGTCGTTGTCATTGCGCGCGACGACTGTGGACGTACCCGACACGTTCTCACGCGTGCCCGATGTCCACGACGAGGACGCGCCCACCGGCGGCGGGGCGGCATCACCGCTCTCCCCGCGCGTCGCCTCGATCGTGGCGCCCGCAGCCTGCTTCTGCTCAGCGGGATCGAGCCGGCAGGCGATGGCATTGGTGAGCGTGCCCGCCACATCCGCAATCGGGAAATAGCTGGAGATCCCGGCGGAACCTGCCGCGCGGCCCAGCCCTTGCCCGATCAGCCCGCCCAGCACTGCCGAGCCTTCGCTCTTGTGCTTGCCCTTGGGGCAGCCATCCGAATTGCTGGACGAATTGGACGAAATGCTGGGCAGCGAGGGCATGCTGAAGCCGCCGAACTGCGCTGCTGCACTGTTTGCGACAAGGCAGCTTCCGGCGAGAACGGCGATGGCCGTGCCGAAGCGGCGGCAAAAAGATGGACGAGACGTGTTCATCACCAATGGCATCCCTGATGTGCGTGCCCCGCCCTGCCCCTCAGCCGAGGAGATGCCCCTCAGCCGAGGAGATGCCCCTCAGCCGAGGAGATGCCCCTCAGCCGAGTAAACTGGCGCTGCGCCGCATGGCCTTTGTTGTCCGGCGATGCTTTCACCGCCGATGAACCCGATAGCGAAGATGCGTAGGCAGGGGTGTGATGTGCGTCAATGGCGCGAACAATCAGGCCAGCGCATTTGCGCCGGATCGGATATGTCATATCGATGGGGGAAGGAAATTGGTGGAGCCTAGCGGGATCGAACCGCTGACCTCCTGCATGCCATGCAGGCGCTCTCCCAGCTGAGCTAAGGCCCCACAATTTCATTCAGCAGTGCCGCTAGAGGCACTGTGATCCGGCAGCAACCTGCCGGAGGACCGCGCCTTTATGCGAGGCCTGCGGCGCTGGCAACACATTTTTGTGCCAGCGCGAATTCGCTGCCGAAGCGCGAGCCGACAAGGCCGCCCGCGCTTCGGCGCAATTGGGAAATCAGACTTCCTCGTCCTCGCCGTCGTGACCGGGGACGCCCAGATCATCATCGCCGCCAAGATCGACGTCGTTGTCGGGCGAATCGGCATCCTCATCGATGTCGAGATCCTCGTCCGCCAGATCGACGTCGGGCACGGCGTCGGCCTTCTCTTTCTGGATCTCTTCATAGGGAATCGGCTGCTTCGACTTGAGCACCGGCTCCGGCGTCCAGGTGTAGCGGCATTCGACGCACGTGACCGGGTCATCCTTGCCCATGTCATAGAAGCGAGTGCCGCACTTCGGGCAGCCGTGCTTCGCGCCCCATTCAGGCTTGACCATACGAAATCCTTAAATCTTGCGCCCGCGGCAAAATGCGGACGGCTCAATGGCATTGCTTGATGAAGACGCGTGGTCCACAGAATCAAGCGAGGCGCGCGCCTTGCCATAGGCGCGGGGCGCTGTCAAAAGCGCGCCCGCTTATCATGCCATAGATCCCGGAAAGACCTGCCCCCGTGCATTCAGCCGAAACATCCGCCGCGCGCCCCCGCCGCTTCACTGCCGCCGGGCCGCTCACCGGGCGTATCCGGGTGCCCGGTGACAAGTCGATCAGCCACCGCTCGATCATGCTGGGCGCGCTGGCCGTGGGCCGCACGCGTGTGACCGGGCTGCTGGAGGGCGAGGACGTGATGTCCACCGCTGCCGCCATGCGCGCCATGGGCGCGACCATCGAACGGCAAACCGATGGGGAATGGGTCATCGACGGCGTGGGCGTCGGCAGTCTGCTCCAGCCGAAGACCGCGCTCGACATGGGCAATTCGGGCACCTCGACGCGGCTGCTCATGGGCCTTGTCGCCAGCCATCCGATCACCGCCACCTTCATCGGCGATGCAAGCCTTTCCAAGCGCCCGATGGGCCGGGTGATTGAACCGCTTTCGCAGATGGGCGCAGATTTCACGGCAGCACCCGGCGGCCGCCTCCCCCTCACCCTGCGCGGGATCGCGCCCGCTGTGCCGATCACCTACCGCCTACCGGTCGCCTCGGCGCAAGTGAAAAGCGCGGTGCTGCTGGCCGGGCTCAACACGCCGGGCACGACAACGGTGATCGAGCCGATCCCCACCCGCGATCATTCCGAGCGCATGCTGAGGGGCTTTGGCGCGGACCTTTCGGTTGAAGTGGCCGCAGATGGCACGCGCACGATCCACCTCGCGGGTGAGGCCGAGCTGCGCCCCCAGACCATCGTCGTGCCGGGCGATCCTTCCTCCGCGGCATTTTTCGTGGTGGCGGCGCTGATCGTGCCGGGGTCGGACCTTGTGGTCGAAAACGTCGGCCTGAACCCCACCCGCGCCGCGCTGTTCGATGTGCTGCGCGCCATGGGCGGGCAGATCGAAGAGCTGGACCGGCGCGACGTGGGCGGCGAGCCGGTGGCGGACCTGCGGGTGCGCCATTCTGCGCTGACCGGCATCGCGGTCGATCCAGCCGTGGTGCCGAGCATGGTGGACGAGTTCCCGGTGCTGTTCGTGGCGGCGGCGCTTGCCAGCGGGCGTACGGTGACGACGGGCCTCGAAGAACTGCGCGTCAAGGAAAGCGACCGCATCGCAGTGATGCGCGCGGCGCTGGAACTGGCGGGCGCGAAAGTCACCGAGACCGAGGACGGCCTCATCATCGACGGCACCGGCGGTGATCCGCTGCCGGGTACGGCAGAGGGCATTGCGGTGGCAACGCACCTCGATCACCGCATCGCCATGAGCATGGCCGTGGCGGGCCTCGCCAGCCGCGCAGGCGTGGAAGTGGACGATACCCGCCCCATCGCCACCAGCTTCCCGGTGTTCGAGGCGCTGCTGGCACAGGCGGCAGGGCAATGATCATCGCCATCGACGGGCCGACCGCATCGGGCAAGGGCACCATCGCCAAGGCGCTCGCCGCGCACTACGGCCTGCCGCACCTCGATACCGGGCTGCTCTATCGCGCGGTGGGCCGTCAGGTGATGCTCAATGGCGGCAATCCCGATGATCCCGCTGATGCGCTGGCGGCGGCCGACTTTCCCGAAAGCCTGCTGGGCGACGACGAACTGCGCAGCGAAGACACCGGCGCGCTCGCCAGCCGGGTTTCGATCCATCCGGCGGTGCGCGCGGCGCTGCTGGCGCGCCAGCAGGCCTTTGCCCGCCAGCCGGGCGGCGCGGTGCTCGATGGCCGCGATATCGCCACGGTGATCGCGCCCGAGGCCGAGGCCAAGCTGTTCGTCACCGCCAGCGTCGCCGCGCGGGCGCTGCGCCGCTGGGCCGAAATGCAGAAGCGCGGCGAAATCGTCACGCGCGAGGAGATCGAAGCCGACCTCGCTCTGCGCGACGAGCGGGACCGCAGCCGCGCTGCTGCCCCGTTGCGCCAGGCCGAAGGCGCTGCGCTGCTCGATACCTCCGCGCTGCCCGTCGATGCGGCCATCGCAGCTGCCGTCGCGCTGGTCGAGCAACAGGTAGCCCCCCGATGAGCAAACCCGCCCTCACCATCCGCGAATTCAGCGACGAACTGGCCCAAGCCTTCCACGACATCAATGCCGAGTGGATCGAGGCGATGTTCGTGCTCGAGCCGGTCGACCGCGAAGTGCTGGAAAACCCGCGCGCAAAGATCATCGCGCCGGGCGGGGTGATCCTGTTCGTGGAGGCCGAGGGGCGGGGTGTCGTGGGCACCTGCGCGCTCAAGCCCACGGGCGGCGGCGGTTACGAGCTGACCAAGATGGGCGTGCGCGAGACCGCGCGCGGCACCGGCGCTGGGGCCTTCCTGCTGGCGGCTGTGATCGCGCGGGCGGCTGAAATCGGCGCCGATCCACTCTACCTCCTCACCAACCACACCTGCGAAGCGGCAATCCACCTCTACGAAAAGCTGGGTTTTCGCCACGATGCCGGGATCATGGCGGATTATGGTGCGCGCTATGCCCGCTGTGACGTGGCGATGCGATATTTCGGTTAGGCCGCCTGCTCCACCTGCCCGCCGGCGAGCGGCTGCGCGATATAGACCTCGACATCACCGACGCCCTTGAGGTTGATCGTCACTGGCGTATCGAAGCCAGTACGGTCACGCGCACGCAGCCAGGTAATCTCGGATATCGCAATGCCATTGGCCGGAGCAGTCCCGTCCAGCCGCGCCGCGATGTTCACCGTATCGCCCCAGTAGTCATAGGCCATCCGGGTTTCACCGATCACCCCGCCCACGACCGGGCCGCTGTGGATCCCCGCGCGCAGGCCCACTTCGACCCCGGCGCTGCGCCCCATCTCTGGCACCCCGGCGATCACCGCACGGGCGAAAGCAATGGCGGCATCCGCGCTGTTGCCCGAAGGCACATTGCCCCCGGCGATGGCAAGATAGGCATCGCCCACGGTCTTGACCTTCTCCACCCCGAACTGGCGCGCACAGGCATCGGCATGGCTGAAGAAGGCATTGAGCAATTCGACGAGATGACCGGGGGAGACGCGCTTGGCCAGTGTGGAGAAGCCCACCATGTCGATGAAGATCACACTGGCATCGGCATAGGAATCCGCCACGAGAAGCCCGCTGCGGATTCGGTCCACTGCGGCGGGCGGCAGCATGTTGAGCACCAGCTCCTCGTTGCGCGCACGCTCTGCATCGAGCGAGTCCGCCAGCTGGAATGCAGCGCGGCTGGTGCGGCCCACGGCCAGATTGATGGCTGCCATGATCAACGCACCGCTAGAGAAGCTGAGCGCGGCATAAACCACGGCCGAAAGCTGCGGCTGGCCGCTTGTGATCTGCGCGAACCAGACCAGAAAATCGCAGGCAAGCCAGACAAGAAAACTGCGCGGCATTCCAGCCAGAGTTACCGCTGCGAACGCCACGATGATGAGCTTGTTGATGACGCCTATAACGTGAAGCCCCTGATTGAGGCTGGCGAGATGCTCCATCAGCAGAACATTGATCCTGCCCACCAGGATGGACAGGGCGAGAAGCGCGATGAAATCGATCACTGCATGGCGGACGTAGCCATTCCAGAAAGTCGTGCCGATGTAAGCGCCGCAGGTTAAGAGTGCGAGCCCGAGCATGATCGCAAGCTCTGCATTGTCAGCAGACGCCATGAACATCGGGTTCACGATCGAATAGCCGAGCGCGACGACCATGAAGATCACGCCGTAGAGCCGCACGAACGGCAGGCGCAGCGTGCGGGCGCGCACCGTGTACCGGTTTTCGGTCTCATCATCAGCGAACCGGCTGAACAGCCCCGGCTGGCTCATGGCGATGGCACTGCCCCTTTCAGAGCCGCCTCTCTTCTCAGACACAAATGCCTCCCCTGATCCCGCCAACCTTAATCCCCGAACCTTGCCGGAAAGACAATGCCTCCGATCCGGACCTGATTGCGGACCAGATTGCGGATTTGTGCGTAGGCCCTGAAGCAGAGGCGCGCGCCGCCGTTCTCAATGCATGTGGTAAACACCTGGCGCAGGAGCAGGCCATGTTCGAAGAGTTCGAAGGGGTGGAGAACATCAACCATCGGCGCGCGCGCCGTGTCGGGTTCGAGCTGCCGGTGCGCTGCAAGCACGGGCTCGTCCGGTCAACAGTCATGCTTAAGGACATGACCACGCACGGCGCGCGGATCGAGGGGATTCCCCGCCAGCGCATCGGCGATTCCGTCACGCTGTTCCTGCCCGAACTGGCGCCCAAGCTGGCGTTCGTGGTGTGGTCGAAGGACAAGACATCCGGCCTTGAGTTCGACCTGCCACTGCACGAGAACGTGTTTGCCAATCTGGTGGCGGATTTTGCGATCGGCCATCTGCAGCGGCTTGAGCTGGGCCGGCCGGAAACCGACCTTGCCGCACAGGCCAGCCCTGCCGTGCCGCCCACGCGCCACGCGGCCTGAAACCGCGATTTCACCTTGCATCTTCGGCGATTGCCGCTAAGGGCAGCGCTTCCGCGAAAGGGGCAAATGCCCGGCGCGGAAACCCAAAGAAAGCCGGAGGGGCCCCGCAATACCGCGGATCAGCCAGCGATCGGTTAGATTGATGAAGGACGCTAGGGCCCATGCCGCTTTACGAGCATGTTTTCCTCGCGCGTCAGGATCTGAGCCAGGCTCAGGTTGACGCGCTTGCCGCCACCGCCACCGAAATCGTCGAACAGGGCAACGGGAAGGTCGTCAAGACCGAAACCTGGGGCCTGCGTTCGCTGGCGTACAAGATCCAGAAGAACCGCAAGGCGCACTTCGTGCTGCTCGACATTGACGCGCCCACGGGCGTGGTCGCCGAGCTCGAGCGCCAGACCGCGATCAACGAAGACGTGATCCGCTTCATGACCGTCCGTGTGGACGAGCACGAAGCCGGCCCTTCGGTGATGATGCGCAAGAACGACCGCGAGCGGACCCGCCGCCGCGAACGCGAAGGGGAATAAGCCATGGCTCGTCCGTTTTTCCGTCGTCGCAAGTCGTGCCCGTTCTCGGGCAAGGGTGCCCCGGTCATCGACTACAAGGATGTGCGCCTGCTGCAGGGCTTCATGTCTGAGCGTGGCAAGATCGTGCCTTCGCGCATCACCGCCGTTTCGGCAAAGAAGCAGCGTGAGCTGGGCCAGGCGATCAAGCGCGCCCGGCACATCGGCCTGCTTCCCTACATCGTCAAGTAAGGAGCGCTGACCATGCAGATCATCCTGCTCGAGCGCATCGAGAAGCTGGGCACCATCGGTGATGTCGTCACCGTCAAGGACGGCTACGCCCGCAACTTCCTGCTGCCCAACAAGAAGGCGCTGCGCGCCAACGAAGCCAACCGCAAGGTCTTCGAAGCCAACCGTGCGAAGATCGAAGCCGACAACGCTGTGCGCCGTTCCGACGCGCAGGCCGAAGCTGGTAACGTCGAAGGCAAGGAAGTGGTGCTGATCCGCGCCTCGTCCAACGCCGGCCAGCTCTATGGTTCGGTTTCGGTGCGCGACATCGTCGACGCACTGGTCGAACAGGGCGCCAAGGTGTCGAAGGCCATGGTCGTGCTGGAACGCCCGATCAAGACCATCGGCATTTCGACCGTCAAGGTTTCGCTCCACCCCGAGGTGAGCGTTACCGTGAAGGTCAACGTTGCCCGGTCGCCCGATGAAGCCGCGCTGCAGTCGCAGGGCGTCGATGTCATCGATGCGATGTTCGATACCGAAGTCGGCGGCTTCACCGAAGCCTATGATCCCAACGCAGAACCGGGCGAAATCCCGGCAGACCTGCTTGAGGACTCTGCCGAAACGCAGGCCTGATCAGGCCGCGTATCCCAAAAGGATAGCAAGAGGGGCGCCTGGCAACAGGCGCCCCTTTTTCTTGCAGGCCTTCACACGGCCACCACCACGCGCACCGCCGAAGCGAGGCGCGTGGCAGCGATCACAGCACGAAGTCAGCCGCCACCAGCGCGCTGGTGCTGGTAACAAGGATCGCGAAATCGGCGACGCGGTTGCCATCAATGTCGCCCTGCACCAGCCACTGATTGCCCTGCGCGGCCACCACCAGCGCGCCGCGGCTGCCATCGAACGCTGAGACCAGTTTGAAGGCGCCGCTGCCTGCATCGCTGCCATTGGCATCGATCGCGGAAAGGTCGATCCGGTCGCCCTCGGCGCGGCTGAAATCGGCGATGGTATCGCGGCTGCCGGAAAGCGGCGCGTCGGCCGCGCTGGTGAAGATGAACCGGTCCGCACCGCCCCCACCGGTCAGCATGTCGTTGCCTGCGCCGCCGATCAGCCGGTCATTGCCGCCATGGCCCAGCAGTGTGTCGTTGCCCGCTGCGCCGTCCAGCGTGTTGGCCCCGTCGGTGCCGGCAATCCAGTTGGCCTCCTTGTTGCCGGTGCCCGTGGCGGCACTGCCGGTGAGCTGCAGGGCCTCGAAATAGGCGCCCAGCGTCCAGTTCACGCTGGAGACCACCATGTCCTTGCCCTCGCCCGCCAGTTCGAACGCCTTGTCCCCCGCGTTGTCGACGACATAGGTGTCGTTGCCGCCGCGCCCGATCATCGTGTCGGCCCCGCCCTTGCCATCGAGCTTGTTGTGGCCATCGTTGCCGCTCAGCCGGTTGGCCACGGTATTGCCGGTTGCGCTCCACGCCTTGCCGATGAGTTCCAGGTTCTCGAAGTTGGCGGCAAGCGTATAGCTGATCGCGCTGCGCACCGTGTCTGTGCCCTCGTTCGCCAGTTCGACCAGCTTGTCGCTGCTGGTCGAG
>JBIPOH010000141.1:0-8225 GCA_044379435.1 Novosphingobium sp. | reverse complement strand
AACGCCGGCGACGATTGCGTCGGCACTGGTGCCTACAAGCCTCACTGTTCCTGCATCCACGGCCTCGGGACGCTCGGTGGTATCGCGCATAACGAGCACCGGCTTGCCCAGCGATGGGGCTTCTTCCTGGATACCGCCGGAATCGGTCAGGATGATATGGCTGCGGTTCATCAGATAGACGAACGGCAGATAATCCTGCGGTTCGATGAGGTGGATGTTTTCCACGTCGCCCAGAATGCGCATCACCGGTTCGCGCACATTCGGATTGAGGTGCACCGGATAAACGAAATCCGCATCGGGATAGCGCCGCGCCAGCGTGGTGATCGCCTCGCAGATGCGCTCGAAACCGCCGCCGAAGTTTTCGCGGCGGTGTCCGGTCATCAGGATCAGCCGCGCGCCTTCGCGCAGCACCGGGGCGAACCGGGCGGCCAGCTCCGCTTTCAGGGCCTCATCGGTTTCCAGCTTCTCGCGCACCATGAGCAGCGCATCGATCACCGTGTTGCCGGTGACATGGATGCTGCCGGGCGCCACGTTTTCAGCCAGAAGATTGGCGCGCGATTGCTCGGTGGGGGCAAAATGCAGGTTGGCGATTGCCCCGGTCAGCTTGCGGTTGGCTTCCTCGGGCCAGGGCGAAAGCAGGTTGCCAGTGCGAAGCCCGGCCTCGACATGGCCGACCGGGATCTTCTGGTAATAGGCTGCCAGCGATGTCGCCAGAGTGGTCGATGTATCGCCGTGCACCAGCACGATATCGGGCTGGAAATCCTGCAAGGGCGCCTCGATCCGGGTCAGGATCTCGCTGGTGATGCCTGAAAGCGTCTGTCCGGGCTTCATGATGTCGAGATCGTAGTCCGGCACGATTTCAAACAGGCGCAGCACCTGATCGAGCATTTCGCGGTGCTGCGCGGTCACGCAGACGCGCGCGTCAAACCCTTCTGCTGCAGCCAGCTGCTTGACGAGCGGGGCCATCTTGATGGCTTCGGGGCGAGTACCGAAAACGGTCAGAACGCGGCGTGTCATGGTGGGCTTTGGTCCGTTTACAGGGCAAGAACGACGCGGGCACTGACCGCGATCTGATAGAGAATCTGCGTCAGGTCCTTGAACAGCTGGCGCGATTTGGAATCGGGCTTGGGCAGGACCAGAATGTCGTCCCCGGCATTGACCGAGCGCACGCTGCCCGTCACTTCATCGAATGAGCCATCCTGATGCGCCACGACCACCCGCTTGGCGCTGCCACGCTGGGTATAGCCGCCGGTCTGCTTCACGTATTCGTCGACCGACAGCCCCCGGCGCCAGGCAACCGCATTGGGAAACAGCACTTCCCCGCTGATCAGGACCAGTCCGTCGCGGCGAGGAACGCGCAGCATGTCGCCGTTCTCCAGCAGCAGATCGTCGCGGGCCCCGCCTGAGGCGAGCACGACCTGCCCGACCGGCTCGACCTGCCGCGCCCGTTCGACCCATTTCAGGATCAGATCGGCCTCTTGCGCGCGCAGCTTGGCATCCTCGCTCGTGCCCGAACGCGAATTGAGCGCGGCCGCCTCAAGCGAGCGCAGCGCAACGGCGAGGTTTTCCTTCTGGCGAATTCTCACGCTCTGCCGGAACAGCTGGATGCTTTCCGGCTCGGACCGCCCCGAGAACTGGATCTGCCGCAGCAGATCGCCCAGCTTTGCGCCGTAGGGCAGAACATAGCCCTGCGCGCTCTCGTGCTCGCCCTCGATGCGCACCGTGATCGTGCCCGGCTTCTTGTCTGCCGTGAATTCGATCTCGTCGCCGTTCTGCAGTTCGACGGCGTCGGCATTGGCGAGCGCGTAATACTCGACATTGCGCACCGCGCCGGTGTTGCGCACCACGCGCATGTTGGTGGCCGTGGCCAGAGGCCGCGCCATCAGGATCAGATCCTTGGTGGTGGCCCGCACGCCTGCAGGGAATTCGAACACATTGGCATTTTCGGCAAGGCCCGAAACCTTGACCGTGTTCTGCCGCGGCCCGACGAACACCACATCGCCGTCTGCCAGATTGACCAGCGGCATGATCCCGCGAAACAGGAATTCATAGAGATTGACCCGCGCGCGCACCTGCTCGCCGCGCTTGACTTGTACCTGGATGAACGAGCCGCGATCCGGATCGATCCCGCCCGCCAGATCGAGGTAGTGCAGCAGGCTGTCCATGCTCGTGCCGTCATACATGCCGGGGCGGCGGACGAAGCCGCTCACAAACACGCGGACTGGCTGGGCTTCGGCAAGGCTGGCATAGCTTGAAACATTGCTGCGGAACGAGCGGGCCGCGGCAGCCCTGACCACCTGCTGCAGTTCCTGATTGCGCACACCCAGCACCGCGATCGGGCCGATGGAAGGCAGGAAGATGTTGCCTTGCGGATCGACCGTCTGGACCTGATTGAAATTGTAGGCGCCCCACAGCCGCACGACGATCCGGTCACCGGTGCCGATCACGTAGTCCGGGTTGAACTGGCTGGCCCCGCTGCGCGCAAATGCGCCAGTGAACATGCTGGCGCCGAAGGCCTGCGATTGCAGGTTTACGCGGTAGTCGAACAGCGGCGGTCCGCCGGGGACAACCTGCTGCACGGGCACATCAAGCGGGGTTGCCGAACCGGATGAGGGCGGGGCCAGCACGGGGAGCGTGGCCACTGGCCCCGTCTGCGCGCCGGTGGTGGTGCTGCCCTGCGGCGCATTGTTCTGCGATGCCGACATCGCCGCCGCCATCGTGGCCGGATCCACCAGCCCGATCAGCGAATCCGTTGCCTCGGTCGAAAGCGGGTTCATCTGGGCGGCAGCCGGCACCGCCTGAAACAGCAGGCCGACGACGATCAAGGCGGAGGTAATCCTGTGCAAGGTATGGCGTCCTGTCAGTCGAAATGGTCGCGCACGATGGACACGAGCAGCAAGCTGATGCCCGCGACCAGCAGTGCGATCAGCGCGAACACCAGAGAATTGTAGGCCCGCCGCGGCTGTTCTGCATATTCCGGCAAGGTCGGCGTCTGCAGAATAGACACCTTCTTGACCGCGCGCGCGGCATCGATCCGGCCCTTTTCCAGCGCGGCAAGCGTGGTCTGGTAAAGGCTTTGTGTGAACGCGGCGTCCTGCTGCAGGCGCTGGAACCTTTCGGTGCTGCGATTGAGCCCGCCGTTCGCGGGCGACGTGGTCTTGGTACGTTCAACCTCGATTTGGCGGTTGATCGAGGCGATCTGCTGGCGCACCGCAATCACATCCGGGTGATCGGAGACGAGATAGGATTGCAGGGTGCCCAATTGCACCTGCAACGCTGTCTGGCGCGACTCAAGCTGCGCGATTGTCTGCGCGGCCGAACGCAGGCTGTCTTCGGGCGAGACCATGCCCGCCTGGCTCTGGAAAGCGAGCACGGCTTCCCGCGCCTTCTGGTTGCGCTGGGCGGTTTGCAGCAGGGCCTGTTCCAGAAAATCGACTTGCGCCGAGGCCAGCTTGTGATCGGTATCGTTCATGAAGGCTTCGCCTTCGCGCAGCATCTCGCGCACGATGGCCTGCGCCGTTGCAGGGTCGAAGGCTTCGACCCGCAGTTCCAGAACCCCTTCATAATCGTCGTAGTCGATCCGCACGCGGCTCAGGAAGTAATCGCGGAACCGCTCTATCGGCAGGGCGTCGGACGAGGCGCGCGTGATGAAATCCCGGTTGCGGTCGCTGTAGTGGGCGCGCAGATGCAGCTTGGCATCGAGCTTGCGCAGCATGTCGAACGAAAGCAGGTGATCGCGCAGCAGCATCTGATCGCCGCGATTGCCGGTGGTCGAACCGCCGGTGAGCAATCCGCCCAGATCGGCCGGGCCGCCCCCCGGCAACTGGGCGCGCTGCACCACGACGCTGGCCTGCGAGACATAACGGTCCGAGGCAATCGCCATCCAGTAGATCGTGGCCAGCAGGCTGGCGGCAAACGCCAGACCCAGCACCACGCCGAACGCACTGAACCCCGCTGTCTGCCCCTGCACGTTGGCCAGGGCGCGCGCAAAGCGGCCGCGCAGCGCGCTCATCCGGCTATCCTCGGCGGGATCGGGCTGGATGGGAGTCTCGACATTCATTTGGGAACGGTTTCCTTGTACGCGTGCAGCGCGTCATCCAGCTTGTCGAACCAATGGGCCTTCCCGCCCGAGATGAGCAGGCCGGCAGTACAGAATTTGCGCAGCGTTCCGGGATCGTGCGACACCATGATCACGCTGGCTTCGTTGGCGCGGCGCCGGAATTCATCGGCGGCGCGCTGGCGAAAGGCGGCATCCCCGGCAGATGTCGCCTCGTCCGAAATATAGATATCGAAATCGAACGCCAGCGAAATGGCAAAGCGCAGCCGCGCCGCCATGCCGGTCGAGTAGGTGCGGATCGGCTCGTCGAAGGCGGCGCCGAGCATCGCAAAATCCTGAATGCGGGCCAGTCGCTCGGGAATATCGGTTTCGTGCCCGTGGATGCGGCACACGAACTTGGCGTTCTGCCGCCCGGTCAGCGTGCCCTGTAGGCCGCCGCCAAAGCCCAGCGGCCACGAAACCCGGCAGGTGCGCTCCACCTCGCCGCGGGTCGGCTTGTCGAGCCCGGCCAGAATGCGCAGCAAGGTTGATTTCCCGGCGCCATTCGCCCCGACAATGCCCACGCTGAGCCGCTGGGGGATGCTGAAGCTGAGATCTTCCAGCACCCAGCGCCCCGCGCCATGCGCGGTCCGGTAGCGTTTGTAGAGGTTGCGGACGGTGATCATTGCTCGGCAATCTGCATGGCAAAGCGCAGTTGCAGCACAAGCCCGACCAGCACCAGAATGGCGGCACACAGGAAAAGATAGCCCGGATCGGTTTCCGGCACGCCCTCATACCCCCGCGAAAGCGCCATGCGGGCCATCTCCACCCCGTGCGCCACAGGATTGAGCATCAGCACCTCGCGCCAGGGCTTCGAGAGAGAGGCGATGGGAAACATGATGCCCGAGATCAGGTAGAGCGGCCGCATCACCACCTGCAGCAGCAGCCGGATTTCGCGCACGAGCGACGTGGCGGCGGAAATCGTCATGCCAAGCCCGATGCCCAGCATCCACATGCCGAACAGTGCCTGCAGCAAGCCCAGCGGAAAATCGGGATAGAGCACGTGCCCCATCATCAGCAGCAGTGCGGCCAGCAGCGTCGTCGCCAGCAGGTTCATCGCGCCTTCGAGCAGCGCCCGCGCGATCAGCGTGTCGATCGGCTTGACCTGCCGGTAGGCGTAAAGAGCGCTGTTCTCGTTGGCAGCGGTCGATACGCGGTCCGCCGTCTTGCGGAAGATGAAATAGGCCTGCAGCCCGACCATCAGCCACATTGCCGTATCGAGATCGCCCACCGTGCGCACCCGGATCACCGAATAGAGCACGATCAGATAGCCCACGTGCAGCACCGGCTCCAGCAGCACCCAGATCCACGAGACGCGCGAGGCAAACAGTTTCGCTTCGGCCTCACGCAGGATCAGCGCACGCCAGACGCCAAGCGTCACGGCTAGATGCGATCTGGATACGTGGGTAGCGATCACGAAACTCCTCAAGTCCGGCTGGAGGCGCCAATGCGGTGATAATGCTGGTGTTCAAGGCGTGAAGCCTGCGCTTGGCAAGGCACCAGTCCGTTCCCCCCGGGTCGCAGCGCGCGGCCCCCTAGCCCAACCTCCATGCTCTTACCAGCCCGGATCGGCGCATTAGACAACGGTATCCCGGTCGATTTCGGCAGTGGTTTCGGCAATGCGCCCCAATCTGTCGACCAGTTGTGAAAGTGCTTCCAGCGGGATCGCGTTCGGCCCGTCCGAAAGGGCATTGGCCGGGTCCGGATGCGTTTCCATGAACAGCCCCGCAACCCCCACCGCAACCGCAGCGCGGGCCAGCGGCTCAACGAATTCGCGCTGTCCGCCCGAACTCGTGCCATTGGCACCGGGGAGCTGCACCGAATGGGTCGCATCGAACACCACCGGGCACCCGGTGGCGCGCATCTGCACCAGCGAACGCATGTCGACCACCAGATTGCCATAACCGAAACTGGTGCCGCGCTCGCAGGCGAGGAAATTGTCCGGATCGGTGCCCGCCGCCTTCGCCGCCGCGCGCGCCTTGGCGATGACCTGAATCATGTCGCCCGGCGCCATGAACTGCGCCTTCTTGATGTTGACCGGGCGCCCGCTGGCCGCAGCGGCGGCAATCAGGTCGGTCTGCCGCGCCAGAAAGGCCGGGGTCTGCAGCATGTTGACCACTTCGGCCACAGGGCCGACCTGCGCCGGTTCATGGACATCGGTGATGATCGGCAGGCCGGTTTCGCTGCGCACCTTGGCAAGCACCTTGAGGCCTTCATCCAGCCCGCAGCCGCGATAGCTGGTGGCGGCGCTGCGGTTGGCCTTGTCGAAGCTCGCCTTGAACACCACCAGCATCCCCGTCCGGTCGGCCAGCGCGCGCAGGTTTTCCGCTACCTTGAGGCACAGCGACTCGGATTCGATCACGCAGGGCCCCGCGATCAGGAACAGAGGGTGGCCAGGCCCGATGGTGCGCCCAAGCAATTGCATCGCGGTTGCCTCTTTCCTTGCGCCGGTGTTCAGCAGATCCCGCGCGCGGCAAGGATTGCCTCGATCGCGGGAACATCGGTCGGGTTGTTGAGCTCGATCACATCCCATTCGCCCTGCGGGCAGACCGCAAGGCCCACGGTGATGCCCGCATCGAGAAAGCGCAGCTGCTCCAGCCCTTCCAGCTCTTCCAGCGGGCTGGGCGGCAGCGCGAGATAGGCCGCCAGCGCCTCGGGCCGATAGGCGTAGACGCCCAGATGCAGATGCACCGCTGCGGCTTCCTGCGCGATCCGTTCGGGGGCGACATAGGGAATGACGCGCTTGGAAAAATACAGCGCCTCGTGGCTGCGGCCAAACACCACGGTAGTGCCGCCCACGCGCCCGGCGGCCTGATCCTCCACCAGCGATGCCAGCATGGTGGGACTGCAGGGCACGGCGGGCGTGCACATCGCCAGCCCCGGCTCGGCGATCATCCGGTCGCGGATTGCGGAAACATAGTCTGCCGGGGTCAGCGGCGCATCGCCCTGCAGGTTGATCACGATGTCCGGCGTCTCGCCCAGCACGTCCAGTGCGGCGGCGCAGCGTTCGGTGCCGTTGCGGCAGGTCTCGGGCGTCATCGCCACATCCGCGCCAAACGCTGCGGCGTGATCGGCAATGCGCGCGTCGTCGGTCGCGATCACCACCCGGTCGATCCCTGCCACGGCGCGTGCGGCCAGCCAGCTACGCTCGATCAGCGTGCGCGGGGTGCCATCGTGGCCGCGCAGCTCCGCCAGCGGCTTGCCGGGATAGCGCGTCGAGGCATAGCGCGCGGGGATGATGATGATGGTACGCATGGCGGCTGGCCTTGCCTCTCCCATTCTCTAGCCGAAGCTTGGTGGGCTGAGATCGTGGATATGGATCAGCCCGACAGGGGTGCGGGGGTTTTCCTCGGTCACCACAAACAGCGCGGTAATGCGCCGCTCGGTCATGATCCGCAGCGCCTCTCCGGCATAAGTCGTATCGAGGATGGTCTGCGGATGTGTGGTCATCACCTCGCGCGCCGAGGAGGTCAGCAGCCGGTCGACATGGCGGCGCAAATCGCCATCGGTGATCACCCCGATCAGCTCGCCACTCGCATCGACCACCCCGGCAATGCCGAGGCGCTTTTCGGTCATCCCCACCAGCACGTTGCGCATCGGCAGCTCGGGTGCGACCAGCTCCACCGCATCGCCGGTGCGCATCAGCCCGGAAACCGGTGTCAGGTTCAGCCCGATGGGGCCGCCGGGATGCAGCGCGCCCAGCTTTTCGAGCGAGACCCCGCGCACCCCCATGACCGTGACCGCCAGCGCATCGCCCAGCGCCAGCATCAGCGTGGTGGAGGTGGTCGGCGCGATATTGGCCGGGCAGGCCTCGCGCGCATCGGGCAGCAGGATCTGCACATCCGCCCCGCGCATGACCGGCGAATCCAGCCGTGAAGCGACCGCGATGATGCGGCAGCCCAGCGTCCGGGCATAGTCCATGATGAAGCGCAGCTCGTGCGTCTTGCCGGAATTGGACAGGACCAGCAGCACATCGCCGGGCATGATCATGCCCAAGTCGCCATGCGCGGCATCGGCCGGGTGGACGAACATGGCCGGGGTGCCGGTGGCAGACAGCGTGGCGGCGATCTTGCAGGCGATGTTGCCGGATTTGCCCATCCCGGTCACGATCACGCGCATCCGGTTTTCC
>JBIPOH010000006.1:0-27108 GCA_044379435.1 Novosphingobium sp. | reverse complement strand
AGCGCGCCGTGGTGATCGGTGGCGGCTACATCGGCCTCGAAGCGGCGGCGGTGCTGACCAAGCTCGATTGCCAGGTCACGCTGCTGGAGGCCCTGCCGCGGGTGCTGGCGCGCGTGGCGGGTGAGGCGCTGTCCGCGTTCTATGAGGCAGACCACCGCGCGCATGGCGTGGACTTGCGCACTGGCGTCTCGGTCGATTGCCTCGTCGGTGAAGGCGGCAAGGTTTCCGGCGTGAAGCTGGCCGATGGCACCGTGCTGCCCGCCGATCTGGTGATCGTCGGCATCGGCATCATCCCTTGCGTCGAACCGCTGCGCGCGGCGGGCGCTGAAGGCGCAAACGGGGTGCAGGTTGATGGCCAGTGCCGCACCTCGCTGCCCGATGTTTATGCCATTGGCGATTGCGCGGCCCATGCCAACGCCTTTGCCGATGGCGCGGTGATCCGGCTGGAATCGGTGCAGAACGCCAATGATATGGCGACAGTCGCGGCCAAGACGATCTGCGGCGTGGAAGCCACGTATCATGCCGTGCCGTGGTTCTGGTCCAACCAGTATGACCTCAAGCTCCAGACCGTGGGCCTTTCCACCGGGCATGATACGGTCGTGACGCGCGGCGATCCGGCCACGCGCAGCTTCTCGGCCATCTACCTCAAGGCTGGCAAGGTGATCGCGCTCGATTGCGTCAACATGGTCAAGGACTATGTGCAGGGCCGCAAGCTGGTGGAAACCGGCGCGGTGATCGCGCCCGAGAAGCTGGCGGACGCAGGCACTCCGCTCAAGGAACTGGCATAACTTCCACGAGCCTGTCCAAGGCCCAGCTCGCGGCATCGGCCACGGCAGGGTCGGGATCGGCAAGCAGGCGCTGGGCAGGCATCATCAGCGCAGCCTCCCCACTGTTGCCAGCAGCATAGAGGCAATTGCGCACAAACCTGTCCCGCCCGATGCGCTTGATCGGGGAGCCTGCGAAGAGCGCGCGGAACGCGGCGTCATCCAGTGCGAGCAATTCGGCAAGGCGCGGCGCGGCGAGTTCGGCGCGCGGCAGGAACGCCTTGTTGGTCGCGGCCGTGCTGGCAAAACTGTTCCACGGGCACACCGCAAGGCAATCATCGCAGCCATAGATGCGGTTGCCCAAGGCGGCGCGGAATTCGTTCGGAATCGGCCCCTTGTGCTCGATGGTGAGGTAGGAAATGCACCGCCGCGCATCGAGCCGGTAGGGGGCGGGGAAAGCGTCCGTCGGGCAGGCGCGCTGGCAGGCGGTGCAACTGCCGCAGCGATCAGCGTGAGGTGCATCAACTTCAAGTTCAAGCGACGTGTAGATTTCACCAAGGAACAGCCATGAACCGTGACTGCGGCTGACGAGATTGGTGTGCTTGCCCTGCCAGCCAATGCCCGCCGCCTCCCCCAGCGGCTTTTCCATCACCGGCGCGGTATCCACGAACACCTTGACCTCGCTGCCCGGCACTTCGGCCACGATCCACCGCGCCAGCGCCTTCAGCGCGCGTTTCACCACATCGTGATAATCCGCGCCTTGCGCATAGACCGAGACGCGCGCGCGGTCCTTTGCAGCGGCCAGCGCCAGCGGATCGGCAGCGGGGGCATAGCTCATGCCCAGCGCGATCACGCTGCGCGCCTGCGGCCATAGCGATTGCGGGCCGCGGCGGTGATCAAAGCGAGCTTCCATCCACTCCATCGAGCCGTGGTTTCCGTCCGCCAGCCACTGTTCCAGCCGTGCTGCACGCACTGGCTCATCGGCGGCAGAGGCAATCCCGCAGGCGGCAAAGCCCAGTCTTGCAGCCTCGGCCTTGATGCGCCCGGTGAGGGTGGTTTCCGCGCCGTTAACCAAACTTGCTGCCCCCATCGTTCATGCCTTACGGTTAACGGCGGATCTCATGAAGATCGAACCCTTTGCCTCCTTTACCGGGACGCCCGTGCTGGACAACGTTCCTTCTGCCGAACTAGCAATCGAGGCGCGCGGCCTCGTCAAGCGCTTCGATGGCTTCACGGCGGTCGACGGCGTCGACATTTCGGTACCGCGCGGCGCGATCTACGGCATCCTCGGTCCCAATGGCGCGGGCAAGACAACCACGCTGCGCATGCTGCTGGGCATCATCGACCCCGATGCGGGCTATCGCCGCGTGCTGGGCCATGAGCGCCCGACCGAAGTGGCGCGGCGCATCGGCTACTTGCCGGAGGAGCGCGGCCTCTATCCGGCTATGAAGGCGACCGAAGCCATCGCGTTCCTCGCGGCGCTGCGCGGGGTGCCGCTGAAGGAAGGCCGCCGCAAAGGCCGCGAACTCTTGGAGCAGCACGGCCTCGGCTATGCCGCCGACCGGCAGATCCGCCAGCTTTCGAAGGGCATGGCACAGCAAGTGCAATTGCTGGGCACACTGGTGCACGAACCTGATCTGGTCGTATTCGACGAGCCGTTCTCCGGCCTCGACGCGCTCAATCAGGGCAAGCTGGAGCGGATGATCCGCAGCCTGGCAGAGCGCGGGACTACGGTGATCTTCTCCACCCACGTCATCGCGCATGCCGAGCGGCTGTGCGACCAGATCGCCATCATCGCCGGGGGCAAGGTGCCGTTTGCCGGCCCGGTCGATGCCGCCCGCGATCGCCTGCGGCCGCAAGTCCGCCTCGAAACCCGCATGGCCGATGGTCCATGGCGCGCCGCGCTGCCCGCCGATGCGCGCCGTGAAGGCCGCTTTTGGTTCTTCACCCTGCCCGAAAGCGGGACCGAGCCGCTGCTGCGCGCGCTGATCGAAGGCGATGCGGGCATTCTCAGCCTCTCCATCGAGCGCCCCGGCCTGCACGATGCGTTCGTTTCCATTGCGGGCGAGGCTGCGGCCCGCGCGCTGGAGGAATCGGCGCAGGAAGAGGCCGAGAAGGCCAGTGAAAAGAAGGGTCGTCGCTGATGCTCCGCAACCATTTCGCCGCGGCCTGGGTGATCGCGCGCCGCGATTTTTGCGCGGTGATCTTTTCCAAGACCTTCATCTTCTTCCTGATCGGCCCGCTGTTTCCGGTGTTCATCGGCGCGATGGCCGGAATGATCGGCGCACAGGTTTCGCGCGATCTCGATACACCGGTGATCGGCATCGCCATGCCCGCGCAGCAGGGGGACAAGCTCGTTGCCGCCCGCAATGGCCTCGCGCCGAAGATGGCGGGCTTCGTGCCCGAATACACCGTGCTGGCGCGGCTGGCGCCGGGCGAGACGTTCGATGCGCGCACCGTGCTCAACAGCAAGGGCGTGAACGGCGCGCCGCAACTGGCAGCAGTGGTGACCGGTACGCTGGACAAGCCCGTGCTCACCGCAACCTCCGAACGCGTGGACCAGTGGCGCGGGCAGATTGCGCTGATCGCGGCCGAGGCAGGTTCCGCCGGGCCGCGCTCTTATCCTGATGTGACCGAAGACAAGATCGCCATGACGGCAGCCAAGCAGCACGTTGATCTCGCAGTCACGGCGCAGGCGGGCCAAGTGCTGCTGTTCCTGCTCACGATGCTGCTGGCGGGCATGGTGCTGTCCAACCTCGTCGAGGAAAAGGCCAACAAGATCATCGAAGTGCTAGCGGCCTCGATCCCGATGGACGCGCTGTTCCTCGGCAAGCTGTTTGCCATGCTCGCGGTCAGCCTTGTCGGCATCGCGGTGTGGGGTTCGGTCTATGGCATGCTGATGCTCGGCGGGATGAAGTCGATCCCGCTGCTGGCCACGCCCGCTGTCGGCTGGCCGATGTTCTGCCTCCTCGGCTTCCTCTATTTCGCGATGGCCTATCTGCTGCTGGGTTCGCTGTTCCTCTCGATCGGCGGCATGGCGACCACTGTGCGCGAAGTGCAGACGCTTTCGATGCCGGTGACGATGATGCAGCTCATGGTGTTCTTCTTCGCGAGCTATGCGCTGGCGCGGCCGGGCACGTGGATCGAAACGGCAAGCCAGGTCTTCCCGGTCAGTTCGCCCTTCGCGATGCTGGCGCAGGCTGCGCAATCGCCGGTGCTCTGGCCGCATGTGGTGGCATTGGTGTGGCAGGCGGTGTGGGTTGGCGTGATCATTCGCGTGGGCGCGCAGCTGTTCCGCCGCACGGTGATGAAGTCTGGTCCGGCACGGGGGCGTCGGGGCTGGCTGCGGCGTACGGCGAAAGCCTAAACCTTATTGACAGCCTTGTAGGTTGCACGGATAGTGCCGCTCGAATGAAAGGACGCGCCGCGTGTACGGGGCGTCCACATCGGAAGGATTGCCATGGCCACCCAGCTCGCACCCGAAGCCCCGTTCACCTATCGCTCTTCGCCCACCGCGATCGATGCTTACGAGGAATGGCTCGCCGCCAATCCGCAGGCCGCGCCGGTGCACACCCAGCCGTGGGACGTGAGCGCCTCGGCCATTTACGTGGAAGACCGCTGGGGCCCGATCTTTGCCGAGATGCGCAGCAAAGCGCCGATCAACAAGGTGATCGGCACACCTTATGGCAATTACTGGAACGTCACCTCGCACAAGGCGATCCAGCACGTCGAAGCGCTGCCCGAGCTCTACTCCTCCGGCTGGCAGCATGGCGGCATCACCATCGGCGATCCGCCCGCGGGCATGGACCCGGCCACGCTGGCGGCGCGGCAGATGCCGATGTTCATCGCGATGGACCGGCCTGAGCACACCGGCCAGCGCCGCACCGTTGCCCCCGCCTTCACCCCCGCCGAAATCGCACGTATGGAAGCCGAAATCCGCACACGAACCGGCGAAGTGCTGGATAGCCTGCCGTGGGGCGAGAAGTTTGATTGGGTCGACAAGGTGTCGATCGAGCTCACCACCGGGATGCTCGCGATCCTGTTCGGTTTCCCGTGGAAGGATCGCCGTCTCCTCACCTTCTGGTCCGATTGGGCAGGCGATGTGGAACTGACGCTCGCGCCCGATCTTTCCGATCAGCGCTTCGAAATCCTCAGCGAAATGGCGCGCTATTTCCAGGGCCTGTGGATGGAGCGGATGGGCAAGGCGCCGACGCCTGATCTCATCTCGATGATGATCCATTCGCCCGCGACGGCCAACATGACCCCGCTGGAGTTCATGGGCAATCTCGTGCTGCTGATCGTGGGTGGCAACGATACCACGCGCAACACGATGTCGGGTATCGTCCACGCGCTCGATCAGTTCCCCGATCAGCGCGCGCTGCTCGAAGCCGATACGTCGCTGATCCCGAATACGGTGCAGGAATGCCTGCGCTTCGTCACCCCGCTGGCGCACATGCGCCGCACCTGCACCGCAGACAACGAGCTGTTCGGACAGCAGATCAAGGCCGGCGACAAGGTGGTCATGTGGTACCTTTCGGGGAACCGCGACGAGACGGTGTTCGAGAACCCGGACAAACTGATCGTGACTCGCGAAAACGCCCGCCGTCATCTTTCATTCGGA
Organism: Novosphingobium sp.; assembly: GCA_044379435.1. Lineage (GTDB taxonomy): Bacteria > Pseudomonadota > Alphaproteobacteria > Sphingomonadales > Sphingomonadaceae > Novosphingobium. Next base: position 21,723 of record JBIPOH010000006.1, on the reverse strand, counting down.
TACGGCGTCCACCGCTGCGTCGGCGCGCGCCTCGCCGAACTTCAGCTGCGGGTGCTGCTGGAAGAAATGCACGAGCGCCGGATGCGCGTGCGCGTGGCGGGCGATGTGAAGCGCGTGCGCGCCAACTTCGTGCACGGCTTCCGCAAGCTGGAAGTGGTGCTGGAGAAACGCTGACGGGTCCTATCCGTTCCGGTCAGTTTCGGTTCAGGTGGCCGGGCTTAGGGAAAGGGCGTCCCGTCGGTGGGCTGTCCCGCCCCCTCCCCGGCCCGCCCGGCGGGACGATCCCCCCCTCACCAATGGCAGCTTGAACCGGCTGGGCAGGCAGGGGATGACCAAGCATGAACCTTTCCAATGAACCGGACGCCATGCAACCCTCGCGCCGCACTTTCCTTGCATTCCTTACCGCCACGGCGGCCATGACGGCGGCTGCTTGCGGTGCGCCTGCTGCGGCGACGCGCAAGGGCACATTCCCGCTGCGCCATACCGAGGCGGAGTGGCGCAAGCTGCTCACCCCGGCGCAGTATTACATTCTGCGCGAAGAAGGGACCGAGCGTCCGTTCACGTCGGCGCTGCTCAAGGAACACCGCAAGGGCACTTTCACGTGCGCAGCGGATGGCACTGCCGTGTTTGCCTCCGGCACCAAATTCGACAGCGGCACCGGCTGGCCCAGCTTCTGGGCACCGATCAAGGGCGGCGTGGGCACTTCCTCCGACACCTCGTTCGGGATGACTCGCACCGAAGTGCACTGCACACGCTGCGGCGGACATCTGGGCCATGTCTTTGATGATGGCCCGCCGCCCACTGGCAAACGCTATTGCATCAATGGCGATGCGCTGAAGTTCGCGCCCGCCTGAAGGCGCTATTCATGGGCGGCCTGCTATGGCAAGCGCCGCCATGATGCGCATGTTCAAGCTTGTCCTGCTGATCCTTGCGCTGGTGCCTGCGATCTGGCTGCGCGGCGAACGGCCGGCCAAGCTGCCAGCGCCTGGCATTCACCTTGTCGACCTGATGCCTGCCCTGCGCTCAGACCTGCCCGATACCGGCACACTGCAGCTGGAAGGCGCGTGGCAGATCACCGGGAGCAGCCGCACGCTGTCCACGCTTTCGGGCCTGACGCAAGTCCCCGGCGGGCTGATGGCAGTTGGCGACCGGGGAGGCGCGGCGTGGTTCACGCGGCCCGACCAGCCGGGGCCGTGGCAGGTGCGGCTGGGGCTGCTTGTCCATCTCGATTGGCGGCAGCACCACTTTCCCACCGATGCCGAATCAGTGTTCGTGGACCCGGGCAGCGGTAACCTGATCGTCGGCTACGAAGATGCGCCGAGGCTGGAGCGCTACAGCGCCGATCTGCGGCACCGCCGCCCGATCCCGCTGCCGGTGCTGGGCGAATGGGCGGACAATCAGGGCGCTGAAGCCATGACCCGGCTGGCGGACGGGCGCACGCTGATCGTGGGCGAGGTCTATGCCAGATGGCTGGACCGCACGCGCCATCCCGGCCTGATATTTCCCGGAATACCCCGCGCCAATGAAAGCCCCGCGCGGTTCGAACTGGCCATGCCCGCTGGCTACCGGCCAAGCGAGCTGACGCAGATGCCCGATGGGCGCCTGCTGGTGCTGGGGCGGCATTTCAGCTTTGCGGCGTTCCGCTCCGTGATCGCGGTGTTTTCGCCCCGCGATGTGCGGCCCGGCACAGTCATCACGCCGCGCGTTATCGCCCGCATCGACGATCCGCGCATCCGCGACAATTATGAGGGCATGACCGTAACGCGCGAAGCCGATGGCAGCCAGATGGTGTGGCTTGTGTCAGACAGCAACGAAATGGTCTGGGCGCAGCGAACGCTTCTGCTCAAGCTGCGAATCGGGCCGGAAGTCCGTTAGACCCCGGCCCGTTCAGCACTGGCGGCAAACACCGCCAGTCAGATCAATCAGGCAGCAACAGCCTTGGTCAGCTCGCGCTTCACCTTGAGGGCGCGCGGGCTGAGCTTGGTGTCGGACTGCTTGAGCAGCCAGTTGTCGAGCCCGCCGTTGTGCTCAACCGAGCGCAGGCCGTGCGTCGAGACGCGGAACTTGAAGCTGCGGTCGAGCTTTTCCGACATCAGCGTGACGTTCTGCAGGTTGGGCAGGAACAGACGCTTGGTCTTGTTGTTGGCGTGGCTCACATTGTGGCCGACCTGGCGGCCCTTACCGGTCAGTTCGCAGATACGCGACATGGCTGAAAACTCGCTAGAATGGGTTCGATCATGGATCGGGAAGGGCGCGCTTTTGCCGATCCGGAATGCAAAGTCAAGGATTCGCACGTTGCGCGCGCGGCCCGATGCGCGCTAGCCCGCGTGGCATGACCCGCTGGCCCCTTCCCGAACCGATGCGCGCCGCGCTCGATGCCGCCGCGCAGGCCGCCGCTGCGGGCGAAGTGCCCATCGGCGCGGTGATCGTCAAGGACGGCCGGATCATCGCCGCCGCGCACAACACCCCGCGTGAGGACCATGATCCCACCGCCCATGCCGAAATCCAAGCGATTCGCGCCGCAGCCGCTGCATTGGGGCAGGACCGGCTGACAGGCTGCGACCTGTGGGTGACGCTGGAGCCCTGTGCGATGTGTGCAGGCGCCATTGTCCACGCACGGCTGGCCCGAGTCTATTACGCCGCGAGCGATGCCAAGGGCGGCGCAGTGGAGCATGGCGCCAAAGTGTTCGACGCGCCGGGCTGCCTGCACCGACCGGAGGTCTATTCCGGCATCGGCGAGGCGGAAGCGGCGGACCTGCTCAGGAATTTTTTCCGCGAACGGCGCTAGCTGCCGCGCCAGATCTTCAGCGGCGCGCTGTCTCCGGCTCCCCGGTTGGCGCAAGGCGCGGGCATGAAGTCTTTGCCGTAGCAGATGTGGACTTCCTGCAACCAACCGCGCCCGTTTGCTTTCACGCGGATCGCGGCGGTGGGGAGAAACGGCGTGGCGGCGCGCAAGGCGGCGCGCACCTCTCCGGCAGTCAGGCCGGGGCGGCGCGATAGGCGGATCATGTCGGGAAAGCGCAGCGAACCCACCAGCGCCGCACTGGCCCTGAGGTAACCTTCGGGCGTGCGCGCCATACAGGTGCCGTGCTTGGCCCATTCGTGCGCGATAAGATCGGGCGAGGGCATCATGCACAAGTTGCGCCGCACCGTTTCGGCAGGCACGGGACGCGCCGCGCACCACTGCGGCCAGAGGCCGGGCGCGCTTTCCGGCCAAAGCCCATGCAGGATGAATCCGAAGCGGCCCAACTCTCCCCCGCACTGGAACGCGGCGCGGGGATCGCGCCCCCGCGTGCGGCAGTATTCGGGCGACCAGCTGAGCGCGAGCGTATAGCCCGCGATGGGCAGCACACGGCGCGGGCCATCAGGCGCGGGGAGTGCCGGTGCCGTGATTCGCGGCGGCAGGCGACATTGCGGCACTTGGGCCTGCGCGGTGAGCGGCAGCAGGCCAAGCGCGGCAAGAAGCGCCCGCGCCCGCATCATAGAGGCGTGAAATCCAGCCCGATATCGGCGGCAGGCGCGCTCTGCGTAAGCCTTCCGACCGAAACGTAGTCCACGCCCGAAGCGGCAATCGCGGCAATGGTGTCGAGCCGGACACCGCCGGACGCTTCGCAGGGCACGCGGCCCGCCACCAGCGCGACAGCCTCGCGCAGCAGGTCTGGCCCCATGTTGTCGAGCAGCAGGCGGGTAGCCCCTGCCTCCAGCGCAGGCTCGATCTGGTCGATGCGGTCCACCTCGCAGATCACGTCGGCAACCCCTGCGCTCAGCGCACGGCGCACCGCCTCGCCCACACCGCCCGCCACGAGCACGTGGTTGTCCTTGATCATCGCGGCGTCCCACAGCCCCATCCGGTGGTTGTGCCCGCCGCCGGTGCGCACGGCATACTTTTCGAGGTGGCGCAGGCCCGGGATGGTCTTGCGCGTATCGAGCAGGCGCGCCTTCGTCTCGCCCATTGCATCGACATACTGGCGCGTCAGCGTGGCAACGCCTGAAAGGTGCTGCACGATATTGAGCGCGCTGCGCTCCCCCGTCAGCATCGCGCGCGCCGAACCGGTCAGCCGCATCAGCGCCGAGCCGGGCTCCACCCGCGCCCCTTCCGCCACCAGCACTTCGATCTCGATCGCCGGATCGAGCGCGCGGAAAAACGCGGCGGCGATCGGCAGGCCGCACACGGTGATCGCATCGCGGCTGTCCATCACCCCGGCAAAGCGCGCCTCCGCCGGGATCACGCTCTCGCACGTCACGTCATGACCGCCGCCGGGAAGGCCTTGGCCGAGGTCTTCGGCCAAAGTGGCGGCAACGAAGGCTTCGAGATCGAAGCCGGCAATGGAAAAATCCGTCATGCCGCCGGACTAACCAGCGCAGTATCACCTGTCGAGCGTGTCAATGCACGAAGCGCGCCACCACGTCGCGGTAGGAGCGTGAGACTTTCACTTCCGACCCCGAATCGAGCACAAGGAAACATTCGCCGTTGGTGTGCGGCTTCACCTGGCGCACGCGGTCGAGGTTGACGATCTTCGAGCGGTGGACGCGCTGGAACACGCGCGGATCGAGCCGGCGTTCGAGATCCTTCATCGTTTCGCGCAGGATCAGCGAATTGTCGCCAGTATAGATGCACATGTAATCGCCCGCCGCCTCGATCCGCTCGATCGTATCGACATCGACGCGGAAGATCTGGCCCCGGTCCTTGATGTTGATGAGCTTTTCGAACCGGCCGACCGCGTGCTCGGTCTCTTCCGGGATGGCATCCATGGCATCGGGGGCCACTTCGGCGAGCACGGTCTTGAGCTTCTCCGCCTCTTCCAGCCCGCGCTTTTCGGCAAGGCGCGTGCGCGCCCGGTCAAGCGCATCGGCAAGGCGGCTTTGCTCAACCGGCTTGAGCAGATAATCGACCGCATTGGCCTCGAACGCGCGGATCGCGTGTTCGGAATAGGCGGTGACGAAGACGAACAGCGGCGGATCGATCTCGATCACCCCACTCACCACGCTGAACCCGTCGAAACCGGGCATCTGGATATCGCAGAACACGAGATCGGGCTTCTCGGTCTTGATCTTGCGGATCGCTTCGCGCCCGTTGGAGCAGGTATCGATCACCTCGACATCGGGGAAGGCTTCCAGCCGCAGCTGAAGACCTTGAATGGCGAGCTTCTCATCGTCGACGAGGATCGTGCGAATGGTCATGCGCTACCTTTGCTGTGTGGCGAGCAAGGCGGGCACCTCACGCGCTTCGAAAGGCAGTTCGATCACCACCTGGAAGCCCCCGCCCGGCCGCTCGCCGATTTCGAACCGCTGGTTCTCCCCATAGGCCTGCGCGAGCCGGTCGCGGATATTGGCGAGGCCGACGCGCGTGGAATCCGTGGGAGAACTGGTCACGTCAAACAATGTCGAGGGGTCGGTGCCCGGTTGCAAGCCCGGGCCGGTATCGGACACGGTGACTCGCAGCACCGAGCCGACGAGTTGCGCCGCGATGGTGATCGTGGCCCCTTCCTCAAGCGGGCTGACGGCATACTTGATCGCATTTTCCACCAGCGGCTGAAGCAGCAGCGACGGCATGAGCGCGGGCGAGGCATTCTCATCGATGCGGAATTCGGTGCCAAGCCGCTCCTCGAAGCGCATCCGCTCGATATCGAGGTAGAGCTTCAGCGTTTCCACTTCCTGCGCCACCGTCACGCGGCCGGATGGCTCGTTGATCAGCGTGTAGCGCAGAAACGAGGACAGACGGCTGAGCATCGCGTTGGCAGGCTCGGTCTGCTTGAGCAGCACCAGCGTGGAGATCGAGTTCAGCGTATTGAACAGGAAGTGCGGATTGAGCTGATAGCGCAGCATGGCCAGCTGCGCCGAAGTCGCCTGTGCTTCCAGCCGCATCAGCGCATCGTTCTGCTCCTCCACCTGCACATAGAAATTGATCGCGTAGTAGAGCGCCGACCATGCGCCGAGCAGCGTCAGATCGAGGTAGAACACCCCGAGGAACAGCTGCGCAAAGCCGGCATTGCCATCGGTCCGGTAGAGGCTGATGACCCATGAATCGATGAAGGCATAGAGCCCGACGGCCACCGCCAGCACCACCGCGGTAATCCCCCAGGTGATCAGCGGCGTGCGGTTGATCAGGTTGCGATAGATCACCGAGAGGATCAGCGAGATCGAAAAGCCCGTGATCGAAGCAATCAGCACGATGATCAGGAACGACCACGGCTGGGCATTGGCCAGGCTGGAGAGCGCGCGCAGCAGCATTGCACCGCCCCAGCCAAGCATCTGCAGACGCCAGAAGGCGCGGTTCTTGTTGCCGAAAAACGGCGTGGGGCGCAGCGGCAGGTTCATTGCCATGGGCCACCTCTACCGCACCGTTTGCGATTGTGCCACTTTTGCGCACGGCACCGGCCCGCTCCTCCGCGCGAGCGGAACAAACCAATGGCTTTTCGAGCCCGGGCAAAGACGATACTCTGCACCGCAAACGGGAGAGAACCATGGACCATCACGGCAGTTCCGAAGCACGCGCGCAGTTCCATTCGATGGAAGAAGGCTCGCAGGAAGACTGGACGATCATCGCGCGCGATTATGTCGGCTTTGCCGCAGGCTTGCCGGACCGGGTGCTGGCGCACCTCAGGCTGCTTGATGGCGATTTCGGCGGATTCCCGATCGACCGCCTCACTCACAGCCTGCAGACCGCAACCCGCGCCCACCGCGATGGCCGCCCGGAAAGCTATGTCGTGATGGCGCTGCTCCACGATATTGGCGACACGCTGGGCTCCTACAACCACCCTGAAATCGCCGCCGCGATCCTCCAGCCGTTCGTGAGCGAAGAAGAGCACTGGATCTGCCGGAACCACGGCGCGTTCCAAGGCTATTACTATTTCCACTACCTCGGCATCGACCGCAACGTGCGCGAGAAGCACCGGGAAAGCCCGCACTTCGATGCCTGCGCCGAATTCTGCGCGAAGTATGATCAGTCCGCGTTTGATCCGGATTACGACACGCTGCCGCTCGATTTCTTCGAGCCGATGCTGCGCCGCGTAATGGCGCGCCCGCGCAACGAGACGGCGATCACGGCGATGGAGAAGACGGCGGCGAAAGCGGGCGTTCCGGCCTGAAGCGCCGCGCCCAATCGGCATCGGGCCCCGCGCGCAGTTCCGCGATTTCGGCCAGCATCTCGCGTGCGCGGGTGCTGGCCTTGCCATGCGTGGGCGAGGCGGTGACAAACAGGCCGTGCGGGCCAAGCAGACGGATCATGCGCGGCGCAGCTTCGGGATCATGGCCCGCGTTGGCCAGAAGCCAAACCGAGAGCCGGTCCGCCTCGCGCTCGGTGCGGCGCACGGCTGCCACGGTGGGCTTTCCCGGACCGAGCACGGTTTCGTGATCGAGCACGGCATGGGCCAGTTCGTGGGCCATCAGCGCCGCGATCAGGGCTTCATCTCCGCCAAGCTGGTCTAGCGCCTTGCGCCCGATCCGCACTTGCGTCCGGGTGGCCCCGGCGTTGTCTCGCCCATCATCGAGGATGAACCGCACCGCGCAGGAAGGCCCTGCGCGGACCGTGACCACGCGTCCGTCGGCCAGCGTGAGCGAGACTTCACCGGTTTGCGCCGCAGCCTGCTCAAGCCGCGCCTGCAGCGCCCATACGCGGTCCCAACTGCCCGCGCGGGGCGCCGCCCCGACGGGCGCACCCGCCACGGCCGTAACCACCATGTTGGCCACAAGCCCGGCTTCGGCAGCCGGACTGCCCGCCGCCACCGCCGCCACCGCCACATCGCCGGACAGGCCATAGGCTGCCCGCGCCGCCGCCGGATCAGTGAAGGTCTGCACATCGCCCAGCAGCAAGCCGGTGCCTGGCGCGCCGCGCGCGCAGTGGCGGGCATTGGCGTGGCTCAACCGCCAGCCGATGGTCTGGACCAGTGCATCGGCAACTTGCAGATCATCGCGCGGCTGCGTGGCGGCAGGCGCGGCCACAACCAGCCCGAAAGCCAGCGCCGCTGCCGCTGCGCGCATCAGCCCTTGCGCGCCGCGTCGACCGCCTGCTGCAGCGCCTCGCGCCCGACTGCGCCGGTCAGCAGCTTGCCGCCCACACTCCATGCCGGCGTGCCGCTGATGCCAAGCTGGCGAGCAAGGCCGAGATTGCGTTCCAGTTCCTGGCTTACGCCCGGTGCCTGCGTGAAGCTGCTCGCCGCCCCGCTATCCACCCCGGCGGCACTGGCTGCAGCGGCGATGCTGGCGTTGCTGGGGCGTTCGCCAGAGAACATCGCCTTGTGGAACGCGGCATATTTGCCCTGCGCCGCGGCGGCGAGGCCCATGCGCGCGGCAGGTTCGCTTTCGGGCGCGATGATCGGCAGTTCGCGGATCACCACGCGCAGATCGGGGTTGGCCTTCACCAGCGCTTCGACATCGGCGACGCTGCTGCGGCAATAGGTGCAGGCAAAATCGGTGAACTCGACCAGCGTGACCTTGCCCTGCGGGTTGCCCAGCACCGCGCCTGGGAACGGCGTTTCCACCGCGCCGCGCAAGGGGGCGAGCCGGGCTTCGGATTCGCGCGCCTGCAGCTTTTCCATCGCCTCGGGCAGCACTTCGGGGTGTTCAAGAATGTAGCTGCGCACCAGAGCCTCGATCGCGCCGCGCTGGCGGGCATCGATCCCTGCTTCGGCCAGCTGGCCTTCGAGCTTGCCATCGGCCTCAGCCTCCGCCGCTGCCCGCGTGCTGCCCTGCATGGCCCACCAGCCACCGGCGACACCTGCGACGCCAAGGACAAGCGCGAGGGCAAGGAAGGGCGTGAAACGCATCCGGCAAACTCCTGAAGACCAGCAAACCGCTAGCGCGACTTGCGCATGCGCTCAATCATTGCGCGGGCTGACATCGCAATATCCTGTGCGCGCAGCCAATCCGGCGTGCCCTTGGGCAGCGCGCCTTCCGCCGCTTCGGCGCTGCGCAGCGCTTCGGGCAAGCGCATTTCGCCCAGCTGCTGTTCGGCGCTGGCCAGACGGGCGCGCGGAATATCGCCCTGCGCTTCATAGACCACGCCAAGCTGATACCAGGCAAAGGGATTGTCCCGGTCGCGCGCCACGGCTGTGCGAAGCACACGCGCCGCTTCGGGGAAATTGGCCTTGTCCTCGGTGGCGAGCAGCGCATGGCCCAGCGTGGTGGCAATCAGCGGGGCGTTGCGGGTCAGCTCGGTCGCGCGGCGCAGCGGTTCGAGCGCATCCCTCGGCCGCCCGGATTCGAGCAGCACCTGCCCTTTCAGTTCCAGCGCGTAGGGATCGTTCGGGTCCATCCTGAGCAGCGCGTCGGTTTCCGCCAGCGCCTTGTCCATCAGCGCTTCCTTGTGAAAGGCATAGGCGCGGGCGAGGTGCGCGGGCGCATCCTGCATCCATTCGGGATAGGCCGCGAGCGTGGCCGCCGGTTCGGCCAGATAGCCGACAAGCTTGGCCTTCACCCGGCGGAACCGTTCTTGCAGCGCAGGATCGGGCGGCCTGTTCCACGCCGGATCCTGCGAGAACGAATCCTGCAAGGTCGTCAGGCGGTCCGAGGTCATCGGGTGGGTGGAATAGAACTCCGCATCGCTGTCGCGCTTGAAGCCATAGCGAAACTCCATGTTCTGGAGCTTCTTGAAGAAATCGATCGAGCCCTTGCCCGAGATGCCCGCTTTGGTGAGGAAATCGACACTGGCGGCATCGGCGGAGGATTCCTGCGCGCGGCTGAAGGCAAGGTACTTGCCCATCGCGGCCTGCTGCCCGGCCATCATGATGCCGATCCCCGCCTCGCCCGAACCCGCCGCTGCCGCCGCCGCGCCCAGCAGCAGGCTGAGCAGGGTGATGCCGGTGGCCGGCTTGCCGCCCTCGTCGCCCCGGATCACGTGGCCGCCGGTGATGTGGCCCAGTTCGTGCGCGAACACGCCCTGCACTTCCTGCGCGTTGTCCGCCGTGCTGAGCAGCCCTGAATGGAAATAGACCGTTTGGCCGCCCGCCACGAAGGCGTTGATCGAGGGATCATTGAGCAGCACGACATCGATCGCGCGTGGATTGAAGCCTGCCGCGGCCACGATCGGCGCCGCCATTTCCTGAAAGAAGGCTTCGGTCTCGGCATCGCGCAGCACCGATTGCGCGGCCGCCGGAGAGGCGCCGATCACCGAGCCGATCACTGGGGCGAGCGCCAGTGCCAGAGTGGCCGCGAGGGTGCGTCCGATGCGGCGGGGAAGGGAGCGTGTCACGACGCAGCCAGCTTATCCGCCACTCGGCTTAACCGGCGCTGAAGCGGTGACTTTTGCGAGGAACGGCAGCACCGCATCCAGCGCGCGCGGATCGCGGGAGAATGGCCGGGCAAACAGCATGATGATGCCTTCATGCGTCACACCATCGAGCAGCACCGCCCGGGTCGGCGCCCCGGCCCGGCTCATCGTGCGGGCAAGCTCCACCGAGTTGCGCGGGCGCACCCGCGTATCGGCAGTGCCATGAACCAGCAGCAGCGGCGGCCCTCCCGCGCGCGCATGGACAACCGGCTGGGTCTGCTCCGGATCGGGCGCCTTGCCGAAGCTGAGCTTCGTCGCCGCGCTGTCGAACGGATAGAAATCATACGGGCCCGCGAGGGCGACCACCCCGCGCAAGGCATTGGCGGAAAGGCCCTGCGCCGCGAGCCAGCGCTGATCGAGGCCGAGCATGACCGCGTTGTAGGCCCCCGCGGAATGGCCCATCAGCACCACGCGGCGCGGATCGCCGCCGTGCGCGGCTGCGTTGTCCGCCACCCAGCGCAGCGCCGCCGCGCCGTCTTCCAGCATGGCGGGGAAGTGCGCCTTGGGATGGAGCCGATAGCCCGCCAGAACCACGGCATAGCCCTGCGGCACCAGCGCGCGGGCGATGAAGCGATAATCGTGCGGATCGCCCGAGCGCCAACCGCCGCCATGGATGAACACGACAATGGGGAGAGGCTGCTTTTTCGCGGCGGCATCGGCGGGGAGGATCATCTCCAGTTTCTGCGCCGGATCGCGGCCATAGCGCACCGCCGCCGCCACGCGGATTCCGCCATCCCCTCCGCGCAGCACGCGGTCGGCGTTGTCAAGCAAGGCCACGGCCTCGGTCGCAAGCGCCTGACGATAGATCAGGAATCCGCCGAACCCGACGAGGGCCAGCACGACAAGGGTCCACGTCAGCCAGCGCCGACGCGGTCTGCGGGTAGCCTGTGATGGGGTCTGCAATGCAGTCTGATCATGTGCCATGGCCCATGGCTAGACGGTTTCAGGCAGGCGCGAAAGTCGCCCTTCAGCCTAGCAGGCGGCGCGCTGCGCGCTCCAGCATCGGCTGGTCGTCGGCGATTTCACCCAGCAGCACCGCCGAACCACCCGCAAGGCGCCGCACCAGAACCAGCGCAAACTCTGCGCCTTCGCCCTCCAGCGCATAAAGCGGCTTGTGATAGAGCGAGCGCAGCTCCTCTGCGAGCGAGGCGCGCGGCTTGGGCGCGGTCTTGCCGGTTGCTTCGCGGCGCAGCTTGCGTTCCAGCGCGACGACGCCCTTCAGCCCGCCCGGTGCATTGGCAAGATAGGCGCCAAGCTCCCCGAACCCAAGCGCGAGGCGCTGGGCGTGGGCCAGTGCCGTGGTGTATTCGGCAATGCGCGTCTTGTCGTAGTCCGCGCCGAACACCAGCTTGACCAGCGGGGTCAGCGGCGCACGGGCCTGCATGGTGAGCCCGGCATCGGAGACCAGTTCGGCGTAGTCTGCCGGAGCCTCTTCGGCGGCCAGCGCAAAATCCCACGCGCGGCCAATCGCGGCGTAAAGCGCGCTGCGCGTGCGATCTTCGCTGGCATGGGCAATATGCGCCAGATCACGGGCGCTGGCGAGCCAATCAGCGAGGCACAAAGTGGGCGTTTCATCGGCCTGCAGCGCCAGCGCAAGCTCGCCGGAAATGATTTCGGCACCAAACTCGGCCAGATCGAGCAGCGGCGCCTCTGCGGCCTCATCCTGCAGGATGGCGCTGTCCGGCCCATCGGCCCAGCCGCCGAGCGGCACTTGCGCGGCGCGGCGCGGGGCCAGCGAAGCGCTGCCGGGGCGCTGATCGAGCGCCTGTTCGATTTCCAGCAGCAGCGCATCGGTGGTCTGCTGGTCGGCCAGCTCCTTCCAGTTGATCACGCCATAGAGGTAATCGATGTTCTCGTTGTCGGTCGAGAAGGGCAGCAGAATGCCGCGATAGAGAATCGTGCGGCCACGCTGGTTGACGAACTCCGCCTCGAACCCGATCGGCGCCTGATTGGCGATGATCTGCAAGTAGTGATCGGTAATGCGCGAAAGCAGCGAGCGGCCGGGAATGTCGCTCAGACGGCGCAGCGGGCCGCCTGCTTCGCATTCATCGGCCAGCACCTGCCCCAGAAACGGGATCGCCGGGTCCTCGATCCCGGAATCGAAATGGAGCAGCACCGAATGATCGGCGAAATCCGGAAGCTGACCATCGAGCAGCGACTGGACGGGGGGAAACTGCCCCTGATCCAGCAGGCTGGCCCAGAAATTGTAGGCGCGCACCTGCATGCGGCGCTCGTCCTGCCCGATCGGCGGCGGCGGCGCGGCAACCGCGCCCTGCTCGTCGATCGATTCTTCGTAAGCGGCATATTCGGCCGCATGGCCGAAGAGGTCGGAACCCTCCGATCCTTCGGTTATGCCGCGATACGTATCCATGAACCAGTCCCCGTGGTCGTGCGATGGGGCCTGTCATGGCGCAACATGGTAAAGATGTGCTTAAGTTGCGCCGCTGCGGTGCGCACAAACGCTTAAATCCGGCCTCATCAACGCGCCGCAATCGCAGCAGCCTTGGTCAGCAGCCGCACAGCCATGTCGCGGTGGAGCAGTTCGGCCATTTTACCGTTCACCTTGAGCGCGCCCTTGCCGGCATTGGCCGGATCGGCAAACGCGGCCACGACCGCCTGCGCTTCGGCCACAGCCGCGTCGTCCGGCGCGAAGACGCGGTTGGCGATCTCGATCTGCGAGGGGTGGATCAGCGTCTTGCCATCGAAGCCGAAATCGCGCGCCTGCGTGCATTCCGCCTCAAGCCGCGCGGGATCGTCGATCGCGTTGCATACCCCGTCGAGCAGGACGAGGCCAGAGGCGCGCGCCGCCATGAGCGACTGGACCATGACCGGCACGAAACCGGCGCGGCTGGGAAGCTGCGCCATGCCGGTTTCCTTCGCCAGATCATTGAGGCCAAGCACGAAACCGGCAAGGCGCGTGAGGCGCGCGGCATCGGCAATGCGCTCAAGCGCCAACACCGCGCGGGGCGTCTCGATCATCACCCACAGACGCACGGCAGGATCATACCCTGCCCCGTCCATCGCGACGGACAAGGCAACGACATCGGCGGCATCGTCCACCTTGGGCGCGAGGATCGCATGGACCGGGCACTTGGCGAGACCTGCAAGGTCGGCCTTGCCCCAGGGCGAGCCCAGCGGATTGATGCGCGCGATGATCTGCCGGTGCCCGAATCCGCCCGCATTGAGTTCCTCGGTCAGCGCAGCGCGGGCCTCGTCCTTCATTTCGGGCGCGACGGCATCTTCCAGATCGAGCGCGACGGCGTCACACGGCAGCGCGCGAGCCTTGTCCACCGCACGGCGGTTGCTGGCAGGCATATAGAGCAGCGAGCGCAGCGGTTGCGCATCCGGGGCGACGTCAGACAAGCGGAAACTCCAGCGGAAAGCGCGTGTGGGCCGTGCCCTTTCCCCAAGCAACGCCGCGACGCAAGCGAATGTTACAGGAGATACCGCACCTTGATCGCGGTCCGCAGCTGGGCGGGGCCAACCTGAAACGAGGCTGCGCCGAAACGGGGCGGGCCAAGCACGAGCGGCGCATCGCGCGAGAAGCCGAAACCTTCCTTCGGCAGCATCATCATCTTGTCCATCCGGCCATTGGCGTTCTCGTCATGGAACAGCGCGATGGCATAGCGGCCCTGCGGCACGTCCTTGAACTGCACCGTCTCGCCGTTCTGCGCGGGCACCGTGAAGTGCCGCGCGTTCGGGTCCTTCTGGCAATCGGGAAAGGTCTTGGGGTTCGCGGTCATGCAGGCCATGATCTGGCCGCGGTTGGAGCGCAGCCCGCCGATTTCCACCAGAATCGAGCTTGGCGCACCTGTCGCCACGGCCGGCACTTGCGGGATCGCGGCCAGCAGCGGAGCGCCTGCAATGAGCGGCGCGGCCAGCAACGAGGCGCCAAGCGCCAGACCCGCCGTGCGCGTCACGGTGCCGAAAGGCCCTTGTCCGTGCCGCACACGTGATCCCAGAAGCGAAAATAGAGGCCATAGTTGCATCGATAGAGCTCGTGATGACGGTGATGATGACTAGCTGTTATCACCCATTGCCCTACTGGCGAATGAACGAGCGACTTGGAAAACATCTCCCAGCCCATGTGATTGGTCACGCCCATCATGGTCATGACCATCAGCACGATCCCCAGCACACCGGCGTGGATCGGCACCACGAAAACCAGCGCGGGGATGAACAGGCCGACGATGGCGGCCTCGATCGGATGGAAATTCATCGCCGCCCACGCCGTCGGCGGGCGGCTGGCGTGGTGCACGGCATGGACCGCGCGGAATACGGCGGGGCGGTGCATCCAGCGGTGGGTCCAGTAGAACCACGTGTCGTGCAGCGCGAGATAGGCGAACAGCGAAACCGGCAGCCACCACAGCGGCCAGTCGTTCACATCCGTGTAGACCCGCGTCCAGCCATAGTGCTGCCAACCCCACGCGATGATCCCGGCGGGAACGCCATAGATCGCGGCGGAGGCAAGGCTCCAGCTGATCTCGCTGCGCATCTGGGGGCCAAGGCCCGCGTAGTGCCCCGGCCGCACGTGCGCGGTGATCCACGCGAAGACCCCGCTGACCGCGAGATAGCGCACGCCGACGATCACCGTCATGACGAGGGCGGAGAGCCACATCTCGTTCATGCGGGTCGCGCTCCAGTCGCGCTCAGGGCAAAAGAAGAAAACATGATAAAGTCTTATGCCAGCCCCGCGCGCTTGTGGACAGCCCGCACTAGGGGCAGTCCACAAGACGGAGCGCGGCATCAGACGGCGCGGCGAACCTTGTTGCGGTGCTGGCCGACGCCGCCACCGCCATTGCCGCCACCCGGGCGGAAGCTGCGGGGCTTGTCGCCCTGCGGCCGCTCATCACGCGGCCGCTCACCCTGCGGCCGTTCACCGCGATCAGCGTGGACGGGATTCCCCACCGGGCCGCGATCAGCACCGGCACTGCGCGGATTGGCATCGCGCGGACGGCCATCGCGCCCCTGCGCGCGGCCACCAGGCGTGCGATCATCGCGCACCCGTTCACCACTCCGGCCATTACCCTGACCGCCGCCATGCCCGCCGCGGCGATCACCGCCGCCACGGTTGCCACCGCGATCGCCAAAGCGCCCGCGTGCATCGCGGTCATCGCGGCGCGCATCACGCTCGGCTTCTTCAGGCTTGCGGCTGACAGCGGGGAGCTTCGCAGCCTCGGCCAGGAAGCCCTCGGGCAGCGGCAGCGGCATCAGCTTGATGCCAGTCAGCTTCTCGATGTCCTTGAGGTAGGGCTTTTCATCCGGCGCGCAGAAGCTGATCGCCTCGCCATCCGCGCCCGCACGCGCGGTGCGGCCGATGCGGTGGACATATTGCTCGGCGACGTTGGGCAGTTCGAAGTTGAACACGTGGCTCACCCCGGTCACGTCGATCCCGCGCGCGGCGATATCGGTGGCGACGAGGATCGGGCAAGAACCCTGCCGGAACGCATCAAGCGCGGCGGTGCGCTGCGCCTGGCTCTTGTTGCCATGGATCGCGCGCGCGCTGATCGAAGCGGCGGAAAGATGGCGCACCACGCGGTCAGCGCCGTGCTTCGTGCGGGTGAACACCAGCGCACGGTCAAGCTTGCCATCGGCCAGCAGCGCGCGAATGCGCAGGGTAAGCAGCGCCTGCTTTTCCGCCTGATTGACGAAGGTGACGAACTGCTCGACGCGCTCGGCCGTGCTCGCCTGCGGGGTCACTTCCACGCGCACCGGGTTGTTGATGAACTGCTTGCCAAGGTCCGCGATCGCCTTGGGCATGGTCGCGGAGAAGAACAGGCTCTGGCGGTCCTTGGGCAGCAGGTTCGCCACGCGCTTCAGCGCATGGATAAAGCCGAGGTCCATCATCTGGTCCGCTTCATCGAGCACGAAGATCTCGACCTTGCCCAGCGTGAGCGCGCGCTGATCGATCAGATCGAGCAGGCGGCCCGGCGTCGCCACAAGAATGTCGACGCCCGGCACGAGGCGGCGGGCCTGCTTGCCCACCGGCACGCCGCCGAACACGCAATCGACGACAAGGCGCAGGTTCTTGGCATAAGCCGCGATGTTCTCGGCAATCTGCGCGGCCAGTTCGCGCGTCGGCGAAAGCACGAGCATGCGGCATGAAGCCGGCTTGCGCGGCTGTGGATTGGCGGCCAGCCTGTGGAGCGAAGGCAGCGCAAACGCGGCGGTCTTGCCAGTGCCGGTCTGGGCGATGCCCAGCAGGTCGCGGCCTTCGAGCAGGGCCGGAATGGACTGGCGCTGGATCGGCGTCGGGTCTGTATAGCCCTTGCTGGCAAGCGCGTGGAGAATCGGCTCGGCAAGGCCGAGATCGCTGAAGTAAGACATGGGAATCCAATCGTTGAATGGCGCGCGCGGCATCATGCAGCGCGCAGGCAGAAGGTCGACCATGCGACCCATGCGTGAAGGGGAAGCCAAGCGAAGCAGCTGTTAAGCCGGGGCGGGTACACGCCCTGAAACGGCGGACCTCACGCTTGCCCGGGCTTGCGGCGGAGTGTCCGCTCGCCAGTCCTGCTGGTGGGCCGCTTAAGTGCAATTGCGCAGGAACGCAAGGAAATTGCGCAAATGGGCGATGGGCTTCCCAAGCGCAGCCCTGCCGCTCTATCAGGGCGGCATGCAGATTCGCTTCGCCGCCGTACTCTTCACAGCCTCGCTGCTCCTGCCCGCCAGCGTCTGCGCAGCGCCCGCACTCTCTGCGCCCGAACGCCGCATGGTGGCGACTGTCGAGGCCAATGCAGACCGCGATATCGCACTGCTTGAGAAGCTGGTGAACCAGAACTCCGGCTCCCGCAACATCGCCGGGGTCAAGGCCGTGGCCGAACTGCTGCGGCCGGAATTTGACGCACTGGGCTTCACGGTCACGTGGCTGCCGATGGAGCAGACCGGCCGCGCCGGGCACCTTATTGCCACCCACACCGGCAAAGCGGGAGCCAAGCGCCTGCTGCTGATCGGCCACCTCGATACGGTGTTCGAGCCGGATTCCCCGTTCCAGACCTTCACGCGCAAGGGCCAGTTCGCCACGGGCCCGGGCGCAGGCGACGACAAGGGCGGCGTTGTCGCCATGCTGGCAGCGCTGCGGGCGATGGCAGCGGCGGGAACGCTCAAGGGAGCAAATATCGTCGCCTACCTCACTGGTGACGAGGAAGATGCTGGTGATCCCCAATCCGCTGCCCGCGCCGATCTGATGACACACGGCAGGAACGCAGACGTCGCACTCGATTTCGAAGGCCTCGCCCGCGATCTCGAACCGGACGGCAAGCTCGTCGACATGGGCTCGATCGCGCGCCGCTCGGCCTACAGTTGGACCATCGCGGTCGAGGCGAAGTCGGGCCACTCCAGCGGCGTGTTCGGTGCGGATGGCGACGGCGCGATCTATGCTCTCGCCCGCATCCTTTCGGCAATCCGCGCCGAAGTGCCCGAGCCCAATCTCACGCTCAATGTCGGCATGATCACGGGCGGAGCCGAAGCCGCAATAGCGGCGGACCAGGCGCACGTGAGCGCCAGCGGCAAGACCAACATCATCCCCGCAAAGGCCATCGCACGCGGCGATCTGCGCACGCTTTCGCCCGAGCAGCACGCCCGCGCGCAAGCAAAGATGGCCGCCATCGCCGCACGCGCCTATCCCGGTGCCAAGGCCGCGATCACCTTCGAAGATGGCTATCCGCCGATGGCGCCCACCGACGCCAACCGCGCGCTGCTGGCACGGCTCAATGCGGTGAACGCCGCGCTTGGCCTGCCCGCCATGGCACCGCTTGATCCCCTGAAACGCGGCGCGGGCGATATCAGCTTCGTCGCTGCCGATGTGCCCGGCCTCGTCGGCCTCGGCCCCGCCAGCAAGGGCGACCACACCCCGGCGGAGACCGTCGATCTCGCCAGCCTCACCTTGCAGGCCAAGCGCGCCGCGTTGCTGATGAGCCGTCTGGCGGCAGAAAAGAGATGACAGATCATCCCGCCAGCCCCTGCACCGGCACCTGTACGCTCGATTCGCTAACCCGCCTGTGCCAGGGCTGCGCCCGGACGATCGAGGAAATCATGGCCTGGCCCGCCGCCAGCGCGGCGAAGAAACACGCAATCCTCGCCGCCATCGACCAGCGCCGTCAAAGCGTCAGCGTCAGATCGAAATAGCCATAAACGCTGTCACTGCTGGCAGGCGCATTCGGGGCGCTGCGCAGCACGCCGCGCTTGAACAGCACTGCCCCGCCTGCTTCGGCCTGCAGCAGATCAGGCACCAGCCAGCGCCGCAATCGCGCTTCGGCCTGATGCCCGGCAAAGCGGCCCGAAGTGCCGCTGGTGTCCCGCACCCCGGTCGTGGCAAAAGCATCGCGCGGGTTCTCAAGCCATAGCGCGCGGTAGGACACCATCACATCACTGCGCTTGCCGGGCGCCGCTTCCAGCCGCAACCCGGGCGCGATGATGTTGGTGCGTTGGAGAGCGCCGTACAGCGCGGTCGGCCCGAAATCGAAGCGCCGCGCGCCATAGAGCGTATCGAACCGGGTATATTGCCCCGCCCTGCCGCCATCGCCGCTTGCCGCATCAAACAAAGCCGCGATGCGCGGATGCCAGCCGCTCTTGAGGGTGTAGCCAGCTTCGGCATGGACGAACCACGCCGAGACAGCGAGATCGGCAGTATCCGCCGCGCTGTTGCTGCGCCGTGCGGTGCCGAACTGATAAGCCGCTTCGATATCGTGGTCCCATTTTCCCATCGCTGGCGGCGCGAACGCCCGCCCGCCCAAGGTCCAGAGGCGGCGGTTGCGTGTCAGCCGGTTGTCACCGTCCTGCTCCGCCAGCCGGAAGCCATAAGTCTCCAGCGCCCCCCCCAGCACGTGCAGCAGCGTGGCATGCATGCCGAAAAACTGGACGCGCGTTGTTTCCAGATCGAACTTCACCGTGTTGGCCTGCAGGCCCTGCGCGTCATCCGGCCGGCGAATCTGCGGCATCATCCAGAACGCCTGCAGCCGCGTGCCGCCATGCGTGGTCCATTCCAGATCGGCACCGGTGAAGGCATTGGTCGTCTGGCGAAAACGGTTGCGCGCAACAAGGCGGCGCGAACCGATATCCATCGTCTGACGGCCCAGCGTCAGCAGGCCCCTGCCTCCCCCGTTCGGCGCACTTTTCGCACCCTTGCGCCAATCGCCCAGCTCGATCTTCGCATAAGCCTGCACCAGTTCGAGCGTATTGACGTCCGCCGTCGTGATCGAAGACGTGGCGGCTTCGCCAAAGGCCCGCGAATCCCACAGTTCGCCGCCAAAGCGCACCTGCCCTGCATCATATTCGGCAGCCAGCGTGGTGCGCACCGAGACCATGGAATCGCCCGCGGCGGGACTGGGCCGAAACTGTCCGTCGATCCCTTCTACCCGCGCCCGCACGCTGGCGCTGATCGCAAGATCATCCGACGCGCCCAGTGCCTCGGCGAGCGGGCCTGACCTTGCCATGGCCGGCATCACGGAAAACATCACGGCAAAAGCCGCATTCAACGCAAGGGCCGCTCTCTGGGTCAAAGTCGCTTCCACTGATCTTGGACGCACCGCCTCCCGCTGCCGGGTCGGCATCCTGATGCTATATACAGCAGGATACGGGAATTCGTTGGTCCGTCCAGCCACCTAGCGCACTCTGCAGCTTGCGGCGCGCTGAAATGCGGCCTACCGCAGCTTATCTGCATTTGGGCCGCAGCCACGCGCAGGCTTCTGTCAGGCGAGACAACTGCCGCTGCATTGCCCTGTGACGCGAGGTCGGAGAACCTTCGGCACCGCCGTCTTGATCACGCGCCCAGCCCCGGATCGGTTCATGCTCGAAGCCCTGTTCACTTCCACCGCGATCGTCGCGCTCGCCGAAATTGGTGACAAGACGCAGCTCCTCGCCATCGTGCTTGCCGCGCGGTTCAAGCGCCCGGGACCGATCGTACTGGGCATTCTCGTCGCGACGCTGGCCAACCATTTCCTCGCCGCGCTGGCAGGATCACTGGTCGCGGGGTGGTTCGATGGCCCTGCCTTCCGCTATGCCGTGGGCGCAGGCTTTCTGGCCATGGCGGCGTGGACCCTTGTGCCCGATACTTTCGATGATGAGGAGGCGCCCGCCATCTCAAGCCGGGGCGCGTTCATCACGACAGTCATCGCGTTCTTTCTGGTCGAGATGGGTGACAAGACGCAAATCGCCACCATCGCGCTGGGCGCACGCTATCATGATGCCCTCGCCGTCACGGCAGGCACTACGCTGGGCATGATGCTGGCCAATGTGCCCGCCGTGCTGCTGGGCGGTGAACTGGTGAAGCGCGTGCCGCTTGGGGTCGTGCGCGCCATTGCGGCGCTGCTGTTTGCCGCGCTCGGCCTGTGGCTGCTGCTGGCCACGGCGGGAGTCTTCTAACCTTCCTCGCCCCATCCGGCGCATTGCGGATCGCCTGCCACGACCAGCCGCCGCAGCGCCGCGCGGGCCAACCGCTCGGTTTCAGCCTTGCGGCGGGCAGCGGCCAGCGGCAGGCTGGGCGCGGGGCGGACGATTTCCGCATCATAGCCGTCGGCCACGATCACCCCGCACAAATCGGGCCGGAACGCCGGCATCTCGAGGCATGCCCTGTCAAGATGCGGGGCGAGCCCCCAATAAAACCGGTCGCAGTATTCCAGATAGTCAGGCCATTTGGCATCGCCGAGCAGATCGCCGCGCGCTACCTTGATCTCCACGATCACGATGCGGCCCTTGGCATCAATGCCCATGAGGTCTGCCCGCCGCCCAGAGCGCAGCGGCATTTCCGGCAGGCACCAGATCCCATTTCGCGCAAACAGGCGCCCGATTCCCCGTGCCACGGCCAGCGCCTCCCGCTCGGGCGGAAACTGCGCAACGACGGAAGGGCGGGCCGAATCGGTCATCGCCTCACTTTAAGAACAAAAATGGAACATGGAAAGGCGTTAGCGGTCGATTCCAAGCGGCGGGATCAACGCGAGCAGACCAGCCCGCGCCATCTGGAATTCCTGCCATAGCGCCTGCGCCGCTGCCCCGGCCCCCGCGCCGCTGCCATGAAGCGCAAGCAGCGCGGCAAGGCCTGGCTCAAGGATCGCCGCCAGATCGTCCACCCCCTGCTGCGCCAGCCGCAGCCGCCAACCGCCCGTATCGCGCATGATCGCGGGGAAATTGCGCACATCGGGCGTGCGATATTCAGGAGCAATGCCCGCCAGCTCCGCCACCGCGGCAGCCGCCTCGTGCACGGCGGTCCACTTGATCGCCATCGGGCTCGCGGCAAGGCGCCGCGCGCCGCTTTTCGGATCGAAGGAGGAGGGATTACCAGCCATGGCCCTGACCATAGACGAGCGCGCGCTACCAAATTGCTAAGCCACAAACCGCTGGCAAGCCGCGCGCCACGCTGCTAGGCGCTTCGCTTCCGGCACCCGTAGCTCAGCTGGATAGAGCGCTGCCCTCCGAAGGCAGAGGCCACAGGTTCGAATCCTGTCGGGTGCACCACATCTGCT
>JBIPOH010000140.1:0-8264 GCA_044379435.1 Novosphingobium sp. | reverse complement strand
GATCACGGCGGCCTTCGCGGCAGGGACTTCCATGCCGTCAAGGAAGCGCGAGTTCACGAGGCGGCCCGGCCCAGTATAGGCTTCATCGCCTGCAAACACGGGATCGGTCTTGTCGCCATCGGCCACCACGCGCGTGACGGGCAGGCCATACTTGCGCGCGAAATCGATATCGCGCTGGTCGTGCGCCGGGCAGCCGAACACGGCCCCAGTGCCATATTCCATGAGCACGAAGTTGGCGATGTAGACCGGCAGCTGCCACGTCTCATCCAGCGGATGAACCACCTTGAAGCCCGTGTCGAAGCCCAGCTTCTCGGCGGTTTCCAGTTCGGCTGCGGTGGTTCCGCCCTGTTTGCATTTGGCGATGAAGGCCGCAGCATCCGGCAAATTCTTGGCCAGCGCCTGCGCAATCGGGTGATCGGCGGCGATTGCGACGAAGCTTGCGCCGAACAGAGTGTCTGGCCGTGTCGAATAGACTGCGATCTCGTCTGCCAGCGGTGCAACCGGCTTGAAGCGGAACTGCAGGCCCTGCGACTTGCCGATCCAGTTCTCCTGCATCGTGCGGACCTTCTCGGGCCACTTGTCGAGGGTGGAGAGCCCTTCGAGCAGCTCTTCGGCAAAGTCGGTGATCTTGAGGAACCACTGGTTGAGCTTGCGCTTTTCGACGAGGGCGCCCGAACGCCAGCCGCGCCCGTCGATCACCTGTTCGTTTGCAAGCACGGTCATGTCGACCGGGTCCCAGTTCACGGTCGATTCGCGGCGGTACACCAGCCCGGCGGCATAAAGATCGAGGAACAGGGCCTGTTCGTGGCCGTAATAGTCTGGCTCGCAGGTCGCCAGTTCGCGGCTCCAGTCGAGCGCGAAGCCGAGACGCTTCAATTGCGCCTTCATGTTGGCGATGTTGGCGCGGGTCCATCCGCCGGGGTGGACGCCCTTTTCCATCGCGGCGTTTTCGGCGGGCATGCCGAACGCGTCCCAGCCCATCGGGTGAAGCACTTCGAAGCCGCGCATGCGCTTGTAGCGCGCCAGCACATCGCCCATCGTGTAGTTGCGCACGTGGCCGATGTGGATGCGCCCGGAAGGATACGGGAACATCTCGAGCACGAAGCTGCGCGGCTTCGACGAAGCATCGTCGGCCCGGAAGGACTGGCGCTCGTCCCACACCTGCTGCCAGCGCGTGTCGGCAGTTGCGGGGTCGAAGCGCACGGGTTCGGGGCGCACGGGTTCGGGGCGGGCGTGTTCAGGGCGGACGGGTTCGGGGCGCTCGGAAGTCATGCCGCTCCCTCTAGGCAGCGGCGCCGGGCGGTGCAACCGTCAGACGCGCGGGATCACCCGCGGACGGTATCAGCCCCGAATAGTCTGGCGCCTGAGATCGCGGGCCCTGGTCAGGATAATGTCTTCCAGCTTCTGCACCGTGGCCGCCTGCACAGGCGCATCCACCCAGTTGCCGCTCTGATTGGTCTGGCGGCTGGCGGCGATGCGCAGCGCATCGGCCCTGAGATCCTGATCGAGGATCGAAACAGTCAGCTTCATCCGTTCGCCCGGATTGCGGGGGTTGGCGTACCAGTCGGTCACCACCACGCCGCCGTTGCTGTCGGTCTGGACCAGCGGCATGAACGAGAGCGTTTCCAGCGTCGCGCGCCAGAGATAGGCGTTCACGCCGATCGTGGTCACCTTGCTGGCGGCCATATCCAGCTTCGGGCGCGGCTTCTGGCCGCAGCCAGCCACAAGCCCGGTTGCAGCGATGACAAGCAGACCGGATGCGAGGCCCCGGGCGAATGTGGCGGAAAAGCTGGGGCGTGTGGTCACTTGCGTCCTGTCCATGAAATTTGCGCTGGTTGGAGCGCCTTGCGGCATGCGCTCTATCACCCCGGCGCCGCGCGCCGCAAGCGCAATGCAGAAGATGAGGACGGCCGGATTTCGGCCCATCCTGCAATGGGTGTCCTCGGGGGGCGGCGCTGGCTATGCGGGAAGGGCCGGCCGGCTGGCATTGGGCTACCGGCGGGCCGCCTGTGGGCCGGATGCAACAGGTTTGCCGATCGAGCGCTGAAACGGTCAGAAAATCGTTGTGTGACTGGAAATTATCTTTCCTGCACCGTATGTCCTACCTACAGAGTTGAGAGACAGGATTCGCAACCGGGCAATTGGGCCTTCGGATCCGCAGCGAAAAGGTTCGTGCTGGCCATGAGCGGCAAGGCAGTCAAGGAAGCAAAAACGCGCGGAACTCTCCGTGCGCGTGTGCTGCCTTTGTTGGGCTGCGCATTGCTGGGCATGGTTGCCGCCCCTGCGCTCGCCAGCGCCCTCACCGGTGGTTTGGCGTCTGCACCGGTCAGCCTTTCGGCGCGTGGTGGGATCGGCTCGTTCACGCCTGCTTCGGTTGATCCAAAGCTGGTGTCGCAGATCGCTGCGCAGATCCAGGGCCGGGCTTCGGGCAATGGCCGCCTGTTCCGCTTTACCCCTGCCGGCATGGATACTCGCCCCGATCGGGCGGTGACCGTCGCTGTACGAGTCGACGAGAACGGAGCGCAGGATCTGGTTGTCAGGTCCGCGCTGCCCGCAGGCGCAGGCGCGCCCGGCATTGCACCTGTCCGTATTGCGCCGATGGTCTACAACCTCGGGCTGGCGCGCGGCTATGAAAGCTTTGCAGCAACCCCGGGTATCTCGCGCGAGACGGCGCGGTTGGACATCCAGCGGCTCGAAATGCCGGATCTTCGCGCGATCGGCCGCAAGGATAGCACTGCCGCAGCCGGCGCACCGGCAAGGCTGGCTCCGCGCATCGAACTCGACACGCGTGAACGTCTGGGCCGCGCCCCGCGCACGTTCGAAGGGCAGGGCGATTACCAGGTCGATCTGGGCGGCAGCTACCGGCTGACTCGCAATCTCGATGTGACTGCGGGCATCCGGTACTCGCCTGAGCGCGACCGGCTGCGGCCGCTGACCGATGGCAAGAAGGATAGCCAGGCGGTCTATGTCGGAACCCAGTTCCGCTTCTGAAACTTTCTACCGTATCGAAGCGTTGCGCAGTCGTATGACCGCGGCCTAAGCGCTTGTCCGCTGTCTGGCTTACCAGTACGCTCTTTCAACTATCCGAACTGGGAGATGGCTATGACTACGACGCGCGTTGCTGTGGTGACCGGGGGCACCCGGGGTATCGGTGAAGCCATTTCCCTTGCGCTTCAGGCACAGGGCCGAACCGTTGTTGCCAACTATGCCGGCAATGACGAAAAGGCCCGCGCCTTTACCGAGCGGACCGGGATCAAGGCCTATCGCTTCGACGTGGGTGATCATGAGGCGACGATCGAAATGTGCGCGAAGATCGCAGCCGAAGTCGGCCCCATCGATATCGTCGTCAACAACGCCGGCATCACGCGCGACGGCGTGCTTCACAAGATGAGCTTCGACGACTGGAACGAGGTGATGCGAATCAACCTCGGCGGCTGCTTCAACATGGCCAAGGCCACTTTCCCCGGCATGCGCGAGCGCGGCTGGGGCCGCATCGTCAACATCGGCTCGATCAATGGGCAGGCCGGACAATATGGTCAGGTCAACTACGCGGCGGCCAAGTCGGGCATCCACGGCTTCACCAAGGCGCTGGCGCAGGAAGGCGCCAAGTATGGCGTGACCGTGAATGCCATTGCGCCCGGCTACATCGATACCGACATGGTCGCTGCCGTGCCCGCGCCGGTACTGGAAAAGATCGTCGCCAAGATCCCGGTCGGCCGCCTTGGCCAGGCAGATGAGATCGCGCGCGGCGTGGCGTTCCTGACCTCGGAGGACGGCGCTTTCGTCACCGGCTCGACGATGAGCATCAACGGCGGCCAGCACATGTATTGATCTTGAGCGGCGGCCCTTATCATCCTCCGGTCAAGCGCTCGGTCGAGATCGCTGGTCACAAGACCTCGATCAGCTTGGAGCCGTTGTTCTGGGACTGGCTGCGGCGAGTCGCGGGGGAAGAGGGGGTGCCGCTCAACGCCCTTGTCGCGCGGATTGATGCCGAGCGCATCAGGGCCGAAACGCCGCCCGGGCTGGCCGGGGCCATTCGGCTCTGGCTGGCAGCGCGGGTGCTAGACGGCTGAGAGCGCGAGGCCAGCGGCTGCGGACAGGGCCAGAGTGGACATGATCCCGCGCTTGAGTGGGAACAGCATCGCGGCTGCGCCTGCCGCAATAACCGCTGCGCGCCAATCAAGGCTGGCAAGGACGGGCAGTCCCGCGGCCGACACGCTGCGAAACAGAACGTGCAGCGCAAACCACAGCGCCAGATTGGCGATGACACCGACCACCGCCGCCGTGATCGCGGCCAGGGCGCCCTGCAGGCGTTCGGCGCGCTCCAGCCGCTCCATCCAGGGAGCACAGGCGAAGATCCACAGGAAGCAGGGGGCGAAGGTGACCCATGTTGTCAGCCCGGCGCCGAGCAGCCCGGCGACCAGCGGCGATAGTCCGCCCGGCTGGCGCCACGCTGCAATGAAGCCGACAAACTGCGTGACCATGATCAGCGGCCCGGGGGTTGTTTCGGCAAGGCCCAGCCCGTCGGCCATCTCGCCGGGCGAAAGCCAGCCGAATCCGTCAACCGCCGCCTGCGCCATATAGGCCAGAACGGCATAGGCACCGCCGAACGTGACGACCGCGAGCCGGGAGAAGAAAAGCCCGATCTGCCACATCACGTGATCCGGCCCGAGCGCGAGGTATACGAGCGCTAGCGGCAAGGCCCAGATGGCAAGCCATAGCAGCGCTGTCTGCAGCGATGCAGCGGCGACACGGCGCGTGCTTTCCTGCGGTGCTGATGACGGCGCTGCATGGTGTGCGCCGAGCCAGTCCGGGCGCCACTTTGCAGCACCCGCCCCGATGAGCCCGGCAGCAAGGATCACCAGCGGGAAAGGCACATGCAGAACCGTGAGGGACAATGCCGCCATTGCCGCCAGTGCCAGTTTGAAGCCGGTGCCCAAGGCTCGGCGCGCCACGCGGATCAAGGCCTGCACCACCACGGCTAGCACCGCAGCCTTGATGCCGAGAAACAGGGCGCCAAACCATGCCAATCCCGCTGCAGCGACATAGAGCAGCGAAAGCCCCAGCATCACGGCGGCACCGGGCAGGACGAACAGCAATCCCGCGATCAGGCCGCCGCGCAACCCGTGCAGTCGCCAGCCGATCCATGTCGCCAGCTGCTGTGCTTCCGGTCCGGGCAGAAGGTGGCACAAGTTCAGCGCGCGCAGAAACGCACCTTGCTCTACCCAGCCGCGTTCATCGACGAGTTCGCGCTGCATCAGCGCAATCTGCCCGGCAGGGCCGCCGAAGCTGAGGCAGCCGATACGGGCGAAGGCCCGGGTCAATTCGGCAAGCGAGGGATCATTGGTATTTGAGGACACCATGCGCCTTTCCCCCGGAGCGTACGTTCCGGACTGGAACCCACTCCGTTCAGAGTTGGCAGCACTTGGGCGCAAAGGCCTGAAAGGGAGGATGCCTCATCCCTTTCGCATAAGATATCCGAGTCTGCGGCTATTGCAACGTGGTTCTCAGTCGCCGCCGACGCGCTCCACGTCTGCGCCGATCAGCGCAAACTTCTCCTCAAGCCGTTCATAGCCGCGATCGAGGTGATAGAGCCGGTGAACCTGTGTTTCACCCTCGGCAGCAAGCCCGGCGATGACGAGGCTCATCGAAGCGCGAAGGTCCGTCGCCATGACTTCTGCGCCGTGCAGCTTGCTCACTCCGTGGACAATCGCGGTGCGGCCCTTGGTCTCGATGTGCGCGCCCATGCGGTTGAGTTCGGGCACGTGCATGTAGCGGTTCTCGAAGATCGTTTCGGTGAGCACGCTGGAGCCATTGGCGAGGCAGAGCATGGCCATGAGCTGCGCCTGCATGTCGGTCGCGAGGCCGGGATAGGGCGCGGTGGACAGCGTGACCGGGCGCAGCTTGCCGTCGCTCGCTACGCGCAGGCCCCCGCGGACCGGTTCGACCAGCACGCCGGCATCGCGTAGCGCCTGGATCGTGGCGGCCATGTCTTCGGAGCGCGCTCCGGCGAGGGTAATGTCACCCCCGGTGATGGCGGCGGCGCAGGCATAGCTGCCCGCCTCGATCCGGTCAGGCATCACCATGTAGGTCGCGCCGTGGAGCCGGTCGACGCCGTGGATGGTGAGGTCGGATGAGCCGATGCCTTCGATCTGCGCGCCCATGGCGACGAGCAGATTGCACAGATCGACGATTTCCGGCTCGCGCGCGGCGTTGTGCATGGTGCTGGTGCCGCGCGCCAGAACCGCCGCCATCAGCGCGTTCTCGGTCGCGCCGACCGAGACGATCGGGAAGCTGTAGTTGCCGCCCGGCAGGCCGCCGTCGGGCGCCACCGCGCGAACATAGCCTGCGGCGAGTTCGATCTGCGCACCGAACGCTTCCAGCGCCTTGAGGTGGAGATCGATGGGGCGGTTGCCGATGGCGCAGCCGCCGGGGAGCGAAACGGTCGCCTCTCCGGCGCGGGCGAGGAGCGGACCGAGCACGAGGATCGAGGCGCGCATCTTGCGCACGAGATCATACGGCGCGACGGTCGATGTCAGCCGCGTGGCCTGCAGGGTCATCACCCGGCCGAAATCTTCCGGCCTTGCACCAGCGATGGAGGTAGAGACCCCGAACTGATTCAGCAGATGCTGAAACCCGTCGATATCTGCGAGGCGTGGGAGATTGCGCAGGGTCAACGGCTCATCGGTGAGCAGCGCGCAAGGAAGCAAAGTCAGCGCGGCGTTCTTCGCGCCCGAGACTGGAACCGTGCCGGCAAGGCGATTACCGCCGCGAATGATGATCTTGTCCATCGCGGTCGTTTAGCTTGTTTGCAAAGCTGCGCAACAGGATCGAAATGATGGCGCAGTAGGCACGCGTTATGTCACAGTACTACCAGCGGCCCGATGCGGCGGCGCTTTGAGGGGATCAGAGACGACATGACCGGTAGCAATGCAGCGCAATCATCCCGCAAACCCGTCCGCAAAGCGGTGTTTCCGGTAGCGGGCATGGGCACGCGCTTTCTTCCGGCGACCAAGGCGATTCCCAAGGAGATGCTGCCGATCATCGACCGCCCGCTTATCCAGTATGCAGTGGATGAAGCGCGCGAGGCGGGAATCGAACAGCTGATCTTCGTCACTGGGCGCGGAAAGACGTCCATTGTCGAGCATTTCGACACGGCGTTCGAGCTTGAGCGGACGATGAGTGACCGGGGCAAGGATCTGACGATTCTCGATCCGACCCGCATCCTGCCGGGTAATCTCGTGACTGTGCGCCAGCAGGTGCCCATGGGCCTTGGCCACGCCATCTGGTGCGCGCGCGCGATCGTAGGCGACGAACCTTTCGCGATCTTCCTGCCCGATGAACTGATGATCGGCACGCCCGGCTGCATGAAGGAAATGGTGGAGGCCTACAACGAGGTGGGTGGAAACCTGATCAGCGTGCTGGAAGTGCCGGAGGAGGAGGTTTCCAGCTACGGGGTGATCGCCCCGGGCGCGCGGATTTCCGATAAGCTCACCGAAGTGACCGGGCTGGTCGAGAAGCCGAAGCGCGAGGATGCCCCTTCGAACCTCATCATTTCCGGGCGCTATATCCTGCAGCCCGAAGTGATGCGGACGCTGGAGGGCCAGGAGAAGGGCGCGGGCGGCGAGATTCAGCTGACCGATGCGATGGCGCGCATGATCGGCAGCCAGGCGTTCCACGCGGTGACGTTTGGCGGTCGCCGGTTCGATTGCGGCAGCAAGACCGGTTTCGTCGAAGCGACGCTGGCGCTCGCCCTCGAACGGCCGGACATGGCCGATGAGGTGCGCGCCATCATGCAGCGGTTGCTGGCGCAATAAGCGGCTGGTTCAGGCCGCTTTCCACCGCATCGGCAGGCGCTTCAGGCCGCCAACGAACGTGGACTTGGCGCGCGCCGGTTCTCCGGCGAGTTCTACGCTGTCCAGCCTATCGAGCAGCACTTCGAACAGGATGCGCATTTCCAGCCGCGCGAGGTGCAGGCCAAGGCACTGGTGCGCCCCTGCCCCGAAGGCGAGGTGGCGGTTGCCTTCACGCGCGGCATCGAAGCGGCGCGGATCGGGGAACTGCGCCGGGTCGTGGTTGGCCGCCACATAGTTCAGCATCAGCCAATCGCCCGCCGCGATCTTCTGCCCGCCAAGCTCGGTATCGACCGAGGCGGTGCGCATGAAGTGCTGCACCGGCGTGGTCCAGCGAATCGCTTCCTCGACGATCCCGGCCAGCAGGCTGCGATCCGCCTTGACCCGGGCGAACTGCGCAGGATCGCGGGC